>JALOQQ010000052.1 GCA_025453315.1 Planctomycetota bacterium | reverse complement strand
TATAAAGAAATTTATTACGGTTTATTAATTCTCGGTGCTTTATTTGTAGTTTTTGTTGTAATTAAACGACGTCACACTTGGAAAGATAAAATTAAAAACCTTTTAAATAGATTTTCTAGTAAGTAATTTAGCGCAAGGATTTTTGTTCTTCTTCTGTGATGGTGCGTATTTCTTTAGCCTTATCAATAAAAAGAATAGCGTCTAAATGGTCAACTTCGTGTTGTATTACTCTGGCCAAGATACCCTCAGCTCTTAAAGTTTTTTGTTTTCCTTGTGGATCTAGATAGGTGCAGGTTAATTTTTTATGTCGTTCAACTTTACCAAAAGTTAATGGTACAGAAAGACAACCTTCTTCGCCCCACTCTTTGGCCCAAGATTTTTGCGTTACTTTTGGATTGATCATGAAAAAATTGTGTTTACTACCTTCATTTTTAACCACTATTAAGCGAATATTTCTACCAATCTGTGGCGCCGCTAAACCAATTCCATCTTTTTTTAACATAGTTTTTTCCATGTCTAAGATAAAAGATAAAAAATCTTTTTTCTTAATTTCTTCAATTTTGATATTTTCTGATTTTTTGCGTAAAATAGGATCAGGATTAATAATGATTGTTAATAATTTAGCCATATTTATATGCGAATAAGCGAATTAGAAAGTTTAGGATCTATTTTAAATAAACAGCAAATAGTTAAACCGCCAGCCTATGCTTGGCAAGATTTAGCTTTGCGTATAATTAAGGAATTAAGTATCCCTAATTTTAAGCGTTCGGCCGTCTTTAAGGTTTGTAAGGAAAATCCCAGCACCTTCATTAATATTTGTTTAAATGATACTAAAGAATTGTGTCAGGGCGGCGAAGCTTGGAAATATTTTTTTAAGATTATTGATAATAAAGGAAATAATAAAGAAAGTAGTTTTAGAAAGCAAAGTCCATGGTCAAATAACCAATACCGAAATCGTTTTGATAAGAAAGCGGGCGGGGAAGATAATTTTGATTAGAAATCGCTCCTAATAAAACTAGAATTGGCTTTAGTCCACATTCTCCAGCCGCTGTAACAAATTTTTCATCTAAAGTAAGAAGTTCATTTTCGGCGTGTGCCTGGGTTAGGGCATTTAAAATTAAATGATCGAATTTAACACCTTTTGGAGAATAACCAGCTGGAGAATTTTTTTTTACTCTATGAGAAAGGTCGCCTGAAGCAATAAGGGCGATTTTTTTATTTTGAATGCTGAATAATTCAGCTAATTTTTGTCCTAGCAGAAAATGTTCAGCATAGTTAGTATTGGCGGTATTAATGACGATACTTTTTAATTGTAGCCCTTGGGCTAAAAGAAAAAGAGGAATGGCGGAAGCATAATCATTTTTTTCTGGGCTTTGTAATTTAATTGGTAGCTCTTTATTTATTGTTTCTTTTATTAATTGAGCTAGACCCAGTTCGCTTCTTATTTCAGCCTTAGCTGTAAAATCACCAAATTCCGAAAAATCTAAATTATAAACATTATCAACATTAATTATAAAATTATTGTTATTAGGACCATGTGGTGAAATAATAATTAAAGTTTCTATTTCTTTTTCTTTAAGTTTTTCTCTTATTTCCCGCAAAGCCTCATTAGTTTTGTTTAAAAGGGAATGATTATCTTTACCAATAGAAGGAATTAGAATGGGCGAATGCGGTACTAAAGCCGTATAAGAAAGTGGCATAAAATTAATTAGAATTAAAGAGCGCTGTCGTTAATTGGATCACCATTAGCATAAAGAGAAAGTAATTGTGGTGAAATAGTAATAATATTTTCCCATTTATAGCCGAGTTTTTCAAATATTTCCCCAGAACTAAAAGCTCTTTTTTGTTGATTTACTATTAAGTAAACGGCTGAAGAGTTATTTGAACGTAATAATTCACCATCTCCAAAAAGAACCGGTTCTATTTTTTTATAAAGCTCTAATTCTTTTTCATCAACCGCTTTAATTTTCTTGTCTTTAAATTTAGTTTTCAAAAGCACCTTGTCTAATAAAGGGGCTTTAGTAGCTTCTTGAACCCAGAAAACACCTCCGGTTTTTTTGCTTTGTAATAAGGCTCCAGCTGGGTAAATCGAGGAGCTGGTAATATCAATACCAGAGATATAATTAGCTATGTCTTCTGAACTGGCATCCATAATTTCTTCCGGGTTAAAGCCAATTTTTTTAAAAGCGGCATCACCGATAATTTTTCTTTTTTTATCATCAACCAATAAGAAGATTTCTCCTTTACTAGAACGGATTAATGAATAATTAGCAAATTTAATAGCAGTTCCTTTTTCAAAAGAATCTAAAATGGTTTTAGAGACCGTTATTACTTTACGTTCATCAAAACGTGAGATCAAGGCAATCTTAGTGGTAAATGGTCTTTTTTTACCATCTTGGATTAACCAAACTCCAGTTTCTCCTTCGGCTTTTAATAACGAACCATTGGGATAGCTTCGAGATGGAAAATATCTTTTCCAAAGTTTATAAAAGCTATAATTACCATTATAAACATGAGGAGTGTAGTTATAAAGTGAAGCAGTAGCTTGATTTACCGGTGTGACTTGAGTGCTGTCTTCGTTAACCACTGAAGAAGCATTTTTAATAGTATAAGTTTTATTTTTTTGATAAGGGTAATGACCCGGTTCTTTTAAGTAGGCCAAGAATTGTAGGGCGGCGCTGTTTACTTGTTTGCCAAATCCTTTCCAATAACTATTACAAACCCAACCATCAGGGCAACCATAGCCCGTGGCCCAGTCTAATTGACTTTGACGAGGATCATCTTCTTCAATCAGACTTTGTTCTTTTTGTAGAAGCACTAAAAGAAATTTAGGGTTTATGGTAGTTATTTTTTTACATTTAGCTATGCGATCTTCTTCGGTAGCATTGGTTTCTAAGTTAGCTCCTTCACAATCATAGTTATTATAACTGGCATCATAAATGATTTCTGAGGCTTTTTTGGTTTTACCATAAGCACTAGTTGTTGAATAGGTGGCTAAATAGCTATTATGATTTTCTAAGAATTTTTGAATGTCATCTAAAGTCATGCTTTTATAATTAAGCATTTCTTCGTCATTAATGATATTATTAGGATTGAACTTAGGATCAACGCCTTCTGGTTGGGCCTGGCTATATTGTAAAGGGATTAATCCGGTAGAAAGAGCTAAAAGTAAAGATATACTAATTTTTTTAACATTAATCATAATAAAAATTTCGTTAATCGTATAAAATTTAAAATCTGAAGTAAGCTTCAGATGTCTTAAAAACATTATCTTGTCAAGATTAATTATAATATATTTTATTTGTTTTGTATATTGACAGAAATGTAAAAATATTATTAAATAATATAATTCATAATCGATGTTTAACAATTTAATCTTTAAAGAAATGGAAAATATTAAAGAAATTACGGTTTTTATTTATGCTGGAATTAGTAGTAGCGGTACTCTTTACGGTGTTTATTCGGTTGACAGTGACTCAATTAAAGATGAACAAAGTCTCATTGGTATGTCAAAAAAAATGGACTGCGCTCTTTGGGATGGTGTTCCTGGTTCAGGTGTTAGTGTTGCTGACGATATGTACCCTTCTTTAAAAGAGTTGGTTGGAATTATGTCTGATGGTTTTGCAGAATTAGCGCAGGCTGGAGTTGAAAGGTTTAAATTTTATTTCGATATTCCAGATACTCTTGGATTTAATTATTTTTCATTAAATAAAGAAAATCCACATTTTAGAGATATGAAAAAAATCAAGATTGAATGTTTAGAAAGAAATCGGCCGCTTAACGAACAAGAAAGGCAAGAATTTTTTTTCTTGCTTTCCAAACTTGAACCTAAAGAATAAGAAAATGAAAAATATTATTTTTTTATTAATTTTATTTTTTTTCACAGCTTGCGAGAAAGAAGAGGTGAAGGAAATAATCGTAAACGACATTGATGGCGATGGTAATTATAACATTGCCGCTCAAGTTGGTTTATTGGGTAATGTTAACTTTATTATTACGCCAGCTTCTAATAATAGAGAATCAATTGTTTCTTTAGAAAATTTATCAGATTTTCCAGTTGGTTATAGAATTAATGATCCTCAAGAAAGTACCTTTGTATACTTTTACGATTCTTACATTGGTCCTAAAAAGACCAGCGTTAAAACAGGAGCTAAAATTCCATTAGAAAAACCTATTTATGTTCTAATGATTCAATACAACTCCAAAATGTCTTATGCTTTAGTACAGACTATCGAAGCTTTGGGTTTAGATTATTTTAATAGCTTGGAAAAGTATAAAGACAATTTGAGAGTTACTTATTCAGGAGAAATTATTTTAAAGAAAAAACAATAAAAAATTATAAAAAAAAGGACTTACGCTAAGTCCTTTCTTTTTTTTATTTCAATTTTTATTAAATGATTGCGATTTAGATTAAGTGACTGTGATTTAGATTAATTTTTTTTATGAATTAAGTTTTTAATTAGTTTTAACTTAATTAACTTTTAACATGATTTCATTCTTTATTCCCAAATCAATATTTACTTTATCACCTTCTTTTATTTTGCCATTAATTATTTCCCAGGCTAGTTCATCTAAAATCATGGTTTGAATAATGCGTTTTAGTGGCCTAGCGCCAAAGGTTAAATCATAACCTTTTTCCGCTAATAATTTTTTAACCTTTTGGTTAATACGGATTTTAATGTTTTTATTAATCAATCTTTTTTCTACTTTTTCTAACTCTAAGTCTACAATTGAAGCCAAAGCTTCACGATTAAGCGATTTAAAGACAACAATTTCATCAATTCTATTTAAGAATTCTAATTTAAAATATTCTTTTAAAACTTTATCAATTTTTTCTTTCATTTCTTTTTCATGAATTTCTTTAGCTTCATTTTCATTAGCACCTTCATTAAAGCCAATAGAGTACTGTTTAATGACCTCATTGCCTAAATTAGAAGTCATAATGATAATAGTATTTTTAAAATTCACTACACGGCCCTTAGAGTCAGTTAAACGACCATCATCTAGTATCTGTAATAAAATATTAAAGGTTTCTGGATGAGCTTTTTCAATTTCATCAAAGAGAATAACGCTATAAGGACGACGTCTAACTTTTTCAGTTAACTGTCCGCTATCTTCATAGCCAACATAACCAGGAGGTGAACCAATAAGTTTTGAGACACTATGTTTTTCCATGAATTCACTCATATCTAAACGAATAAGTGAATTTTCATCATTAAACATTAAGCGAGCTAAAGTTTTAGCTAATTCAGTCTTACCAACACCAGTTGGGCCAACGAAAAGGAAAGAGCCAATTGGTCTTTTTTCTTCATTAATACCAGCGCGACTGCGTCTAATAGCGCGAGCGACTCCTTGAATAGCTTCGTCTTGACCAACGACCGAAGTTTTCAATTCTTCTTCTAATTTAGATAATTTTTCCGCTTCGCTTTCTAGCATTTTTTGTACAGGGATTCCGGTCCAACGTGCTACTACTTTGGCAATATCTTCTTCATCAACTTCTTCTTTTAAGATACGTTGTCCTTTCTTTTGTATTTTCATTAATTCTTCTTCTTTTTTCTTAACGTCTTTTTCTAATTCTGGAATTTGGCCATATTTAATTTTGGCAACTTCTGTTAAGTCGTCGCCACGACGTTGAATAATTTCTGCTTTAATACGCAATTCATCTATTTGTTTTTTAAAATTTCTAATTTGAGAAATAACTTCTTTTTCATTGCTCCAGTGTAGCTCTAATTGATTAGCTTGTTCTTTTAATTGTATTAATTCCTTATTAATGTTTTTTAATTTAGTGGATTTTGGTTCAGTAGAAATCATGCCGGCGCGAGTAATTTCTAATCGTTTTATTTCTCGTTTTAACTTATCCAATTCTTCGGGCATAGAATCAATCTCCATGCGTAGGGAAGAAGTAGCTTCATCAACTAAATCTACGGCCTTATCTGGCAAGAAGCGATCGGAAATGTAGCGACTAGATAACTCAGCGGCGGCGATTAAGGCGTCGTCGGTAATACGAACACCATGATGTACTTCGTATTTTTCTTTTATACCTCTTAAAATAGCGACGGTGTCTTCAATACTGGGCTCAGAAACATAAATTGGCTGAAATCTTCTTTCTAAAGCGGCATCACGTTCAATATATTTTTGATATTCTTTAGTGGTGGTGGCGCCAATAGTTCTGATTTCACCGCGGGCTAAAGCTGGTTTTAACATATTAGAAGCATCCATTGAGCCTTCAGTAGCTCCAGCGCCTACAAGTGTATGTATTTCATCAATAAAAAGAATAACTTTTCCTTCTTGTGATTTTAATTCTTTTATTACCGCTTTTAATCTTTCTTCAAATTCGCCACGAAATTTAGCCCCTGCAATTAAGGAGCCAAGATCAAGACTAACAATTTCTTTATTTTTTAAATTTTCTGGAACATCACCGCTAATAATGCGTTGAGCCAGACCCTCAATAATAGCAGTTTTACCAGTACCAGCCTCTCCGATTAAGACCGGATTGTTTTTCGTACGACGTAAAAGTACTTGCATGATGCGCCTAATTTCGTTATCACGGCCAATAACTGGATCTAGTTTTTGTTGCTTGGCTAATTCGGTTAAATTGGTGGTATATTTTTCTAAAACACGATAACGTGTTTCGGAAATTGGATCAGTAATACGTTGTTTGCCGCGTAGTTCTTTTAAAATACTTTGTACTTTTTCATAATCTACACCAAATTTTAATAATATTTCTTGAGCTTTAGATTTAACACCAATTAAAGCTAAGAGAATGTGTTCAGTAGAAATAAATTCATCCGTCATGCGATCAGCTTCTTTTTTAGAACGCTCTAAAACTAAGGCTGCTTCGTTATTACCTTGAACAGCGTTAATTGGTCCGTTATTAATAGTAGTAGCTACCTTGGGTAGTTTTTTAATTTCCTGTAAAGTTTGTTCTTCAATCGCATCGACATCGACTTTAAGTTTATCTAAAATAGGGAGAATCATACTTTCATCTTGTTGAATAAGGGCTGTTAAAAGATGAAGCGGTTCTATTTGTGCTTGTCCGTAATCCTGGGCAACAATTTGAGCATTAATGATTACTTCTTGTGATTTGTTAGTGAATTGATTAAACATATTTTATATCCCAAAAGGGAATAATTATTAATATTTTATTTTATAAGAGGGAGTGGTAAATTTTTATTAGTTTAGCACTCTTATCTTTTGACTGCTAATTTTATAGTAAAGCATTTTAATACAAATGTCAATCGTTTTTATTTAAGGTTTTTATTGACTTATTTTAGATGAATTGTTATGATTTAATGTTTTAAAGACGCTAGT
>JALOQQ010000051.1 GCA_025453315.1 Planctomycetota bacterium | reverse complement strand
CGATTTATAACACTAAAAATAATTTAATTCTTACGATTTATAATTTTAAAATATTTAATCCTTACGATTAAAATAATATTGAAAAATTTCTTGGGCAATGGGAACGGCTGCGACACTGCCCTCACCCCCCTCTTCCACTAAAACAGTAATCACAATTTCTGGATTATTATAAGGAGCAAAACCAGTAAACCAAGCCTGGGGATTGGCTTTACTAGACCATTGCGCAGTTCCAGTTTTACCAGCCACCGCCACAGATAAACCATTCAAACGCCTAGCGCTACCATCAGTTACGGCTTGTCTCATGCCGGCTCGTACTATCTCTAAATTTTTAGCGGAAACAAAATTTTTTCTTATCACTTGTCCCTTAATGGTTTGTAATATTTTATCACCAGCCGACACCTCTTTAACTAGGTGTGGTTTTAATAGATAACCGCCATTAGCAATAGCCGCTGTAAAATTAGCTATTTGCAAAGGGGTGGTTAAAATATCTCCTTGACCAATAGCAAAATGATAAGTATCGCCAATATACCACTTTTCTTTTTTAACTTCTTCTTTCCAACTACGAGTTGGCACAAAACCCTCTACTTCTCCACTTAAATCTAAACCAGTTTTTTCTCCTAAACCAAATAATTCAACATATTTTATCATTTTTTCTAAACCCAAACCAGTAAAGTCTTGATAACCACCACCAATAAAATAAAAGAAGGTATTAACTGACTCAGCCAAAGCCTTTTTTACATCAGTTAAACCATGACCACCGGCTTTCCAATCAGGAAAATTCCATTTATCAATTTTAATACCCCCGGAACTTAAAAAAGTTGTGGCGGCGGTAATAATATTTTCTTGTAAGGCGGCGGCGGCAATAACCGGTTTAAGCGTTGATCCGGAAGGAAAATTACCACTTACCACTCTATTAAAAAGCGGTTTATCTGGGTTATTAAGTAATTCTTGATATTCTTCAAATTTAATACCTCGAGCAAAAATATTATTATTATAAGCCGGCCAACTAAGTAAAGCCAAAACTTCACCATTGCGAGGATCAAGGACAATAACTGAAGCTTTTTTTAAATTTAAAGCTGTTAAATTATTTTTAACTATTTCCTCTATTTTTTTCTGTAAAGAAAAATCTAAAGAAAGAGTGAGATTGTGTCCGTCTTCTGGCAAAGTTTCGCTAACTATTTTTCGTTCTTTTCCTAAAGCATCCATTTCTATTTTTCTCTCACCTTTTTTACCGCGCAAATCTTTTTCCCAATATCTTTCTAAACCAACCTTGCCAACATAATCTAAAAAAGAATAATCCGTTCCTAAATCTTTTAATTCTTTTTCGTTAATTTTCCCAACATAACCAAAAATATGAGACAAACTTAATACCGTACCATCAGCATCGTTATTTAAATATTCACGCTGACTCTTGGTAGTTAAAAAAACTCCGGGTAATTCGTCTAAATTAATAGAAAGAGATAAGGCCGTCTGATAATCAAGATGATCAATCAAAAATAATGGTTGTCTAATTTTTTTAGGATCATTTAAAGCCTTACTGAGATTATTTTTAGCTTCAGAAAAAGAAAAACTATTAGTTATCTCTTCGGCTAAAATCGGCTCAGTTAAAACTGATTCTAAATTAGAATTATTTTCTTCTATTTGAGTATTTTTAATAATATCAGATTCAGCACTATTTACGAGCTCAGTATTTTTATATTGTTGAACATCAATCTCTTGATTATTATAATTTACTTTATTAGAATCGGGGTTATTAATTAAAGAATCAATCTTTTTTAAAATGTCATCTCTTTTAGTTTCTTCTGCTGGCAAGCTAGCCGGAATAAGATAAAGAAAAAAGTTAGGCTTATTGTTTACTAAGGCTCGTTTATTGCGATCATAAATCACTCCTCGTTTTGGTTCCAATTCTTCAATTCGTAAGCGATTTTCTTCAGCTAAAGCATAATAGTAATTATGCTTAATAATTTGTAACCAAATTATTCTACTAAATAATAAGATAAAACCAATACTTAAAATAACAATCAACCAAATTATTTTTTTAAATTCAAAAGTTGTTCCCACTGCCTCCTTTTCACCGTTATCCATAATAAAAGAATGCTCAACCCAATCGGTGCGATAAAAAGAGTCCTCTAATTTACTAAAAGAAAATTTGCCTTCTCGAATAATAAAAGGTTTTTTTGAAGAATCGACTGTTTTTTTCTTAGTACTGCGCCAAAATAAAGACATACTTAAATATTAGCCTGCTCTTATAAAAAAAGCAAAAAGATCTTGAGCAAAACTTTTTTGTTTAAAAAAATCTTAAAATAATAAAAAATGTTTAAAATTAGCCATTTTTTTCTAATAAAAAATTTAGAAAAAATTTATCCCTAATATGATACACTAACAATGGATAGTAATTTATTGTTATAATATTGTTTTTATTGTATAATATTAGCATATTTCTATTTATCATATGTTTACAAAAATACAAAGAAATAAACAATTTCTTATATTCTTAATTAATATACGGTCGGGCAAAAAACCTGACATTAGCCCCGGAACTAATCCGGAGGAAGCTGGACTCATAAAAATGGACATGTAAATTACATGTCCATTTTTATTTGGCCTAAAACATTTATAATCATATGATAAACAACAATTGGCTAAAAATTAAAACCTCTCTTTTAGATAAACAAGATCTGGAAAAACTAAACCAACTTTACCGTTTAGCTGAATTTGGTCGATTGTCTGGTGGACTCTTTCATGATTTAATGAATCCGCTTAGCGCGGTTTGTCTAAATTTAGAAGCTATAAAACAAAAAAAACAAAAATTCTCTTTTGTTTTTTTAGACAACGCTATTTTGGCGGCCAAAAAAGTAGAAAGTTTAATCAGCTCCCTTAAACAACAATTGCGCTGTGATTTATCTGAAAAATATTTTTCTCTCAATGAAGAGTTGAAACAAATAATTAATATTCTTTCTTATCGCTTAAGAAAAGAAGAAATCATACTAGAGGTTAAAGATGAAAATGCTAGAGAGTTGCAATTATACGGACCACAAACTAAATTTAGCCAAGTTCTTATTAATTTATTAACCAATGCTATTGATGCTTATAAAGATGAATTGAATTTTCCAACGAATAACTCAACTACTTCTTTAAAGCCAAAGATAAATAATAGATCAAAAAAAGTTAAGAAAATTATTATTTCAGTAAATTCATTTCCACAATTTTGCTTAATAAATATAAGTGACAACGCTTGCGGTATTTCACCGCAAAATATTAACGCCATCTTTGAACCATTCTTCACTACTAAAAAAGAACAAGGCTTGGGTATTGGCCTATTCACAACAAAAAATATTATTGAACAAGATTTTAAAGGCAATATAAAAGTGACCAGCGTGGTTAATAAAGGCACGGTTTTTACTTTAATATTACCAATTAAAAAAAACTAGAATCTATTTAATTTTATCTAATTTAATGACGGCCTTAATAATATCTAGTGGTGTTTTTGCAGTAATTACTAATTTATTTTTGGCTTTACTCTTATCAAAGCCCCAACCATAATCAGCGATAATAAATTTTTTTAAACCACATTTTTTACTGGAATCATAATCAATATTGCGATCACCAATAGAAATAACTTGATTTTTATTAACCTTAAAACGCTCTAAGACCTCAGGGATAGCAGCGGTTTTAAGAAATTGTGTCTTAGTGTCTTTCTTGCCTAGAATTAAAGTAAAATAAGAAAATAATTTTTCTTTTTTTAATTTTTCTACTATCTCGCGACGATAATTAGCTGATAAAATAACTAAAATATAATCCTGACTTAATTCTTTTAAAGTTTCTTTAATTCCTGGAAAAACCTCTAGATTATGTTTAATCACTTCTCGACGATAAACTTTTTCTGCTTTATTTAAATCATTATTTGTTTTAATACCTAAATTTTTAAATAACTCCTGATGATTATAACCAAAAGCATCTCGAAATTCTGATACCGTACTGGGATAAAAAATACCTAAATTACGACAAATACTTTTATAAACTTGATAAAGTGGTAAAAACGAATCAACAATTACACCGTCATAATCAAAAATAATTAACTTATTCATAAAAAATAATTAAAAAATTAATGTGAATAACCATTAGGAAAATTTTGATACCATTTTTTTAAACTCAAAACACTGTCTTTTAAAGATTTTTGGGGTTGCCATTTTAAGAGGTCAGTGGCTTTTTTAATATCAGCATAAACCGCAGCATACTCTCCTTTGCGTGGTTCAACTTCTTTTTTCGAAATAGTTGTTTCAGTAATTTCTTCAACTTTAGAAACAATCTGTTTAACGCTATATCCTGAACCATTACCCAAATTAATAGTGTCATTTTTGCCGCCCTGTTTTAAATAATCAAGGGCCAAGGCATGTGCCCTAACCAAATCTTCAACATCAATATAATCACGTATTGGCGTGCCGTCCGGCGTATTAACTTGCGGGCAAGTAAAAGCAAATGGCTCAATACCCAAAGCTCCGCGCACGGCATTTTGCATTAATAATTGGGAAGGCTTCTTGCTATCACCGATAAGACCATCACTAGCGGCCCCGCAAACATTAAAATAACGTAAAATAGTATAATGAAAATCATGAATCTCTCCATACCAACGCAAAATTCTTTCGGTCAATAATTTAGATTCACCATAAGGGTTACTGGCATTAGTAGGATGTTTTTCGTCTAAAGGTAAATATTGAGATTCACCATAAACCGCACAAGTAGAAGAGAAAACAATATTTTTAACATTGTTTTGACGCATGGCTTCAAAAAGATTAAAACTACCAATAACATTATTACGGAAATAAAGTTCTGGCTCTTCCATTGATTCATTAACTAGACAAAAAGCAGCAAAATGAAGAACGCTCTCAATTTCATGTTGCGAAAATAATTTTTGTAAATCACTTGGATTTAACAAGTCACCCTCTACCACGCTAAGGTCACCAATTTTCTTTAGAATTTCTAAAGCTTCGCGATAACCGCGAGAAAAATTATCAAAAACAACTACTGCCAAACCTTTTTCTAAAAAATGTTTAACAGCATGAGAGCCGATATAACCCGCTCCACCAGTAATAAGTATTTTTTTCATAATTATATTTGTCCAATTAATAATCTTATAATATTTATTATAGCACATCTTTACAGGAGGGTAATATATATAAAAAAAACAAACCTAATTAGGACGACATAGGAACATAGATCAGATAGAACAAACTCTCCTAAATTGAGCTGTAGCTTATTTTATGATATAATGGGAAAAGAAAGGTCGAAGAATTAATAACAATAATTATAAATTAACGTCAAACATTATGAAAAAAACGCTTATCTCATTATTAATCTTTACTTTCACTTTTTCAGTGATCGGCTTTGCTAAGGCTGAAGAAGTAAATACTGACACCATTACTACAAATAACGTGGCAAATGAAGCCACTCTTACTTCCGAAATAATTACTCCCGAAGCAGTAACTACTAGCGCCATAACTACTGGTGATACTAATGTTACTACAGTAACGACCAATGATTCCAACACAAAACTAGAAAAAATTTCTCACCCCGATCAGATTAAATTATATGAAAGAATTAAAAAAATCGGCAATGCTCTTTGGGGTTATAAGAAACAAGGAATAGAAAAAATAAAGAAAGAAGCAGAGAAAATAAAAAAAGAGGCTGAAAAGATAAAAGAAAAGACTAAAGAAGCTATAAAGAAAAACGAAATTAAAAAAGAAATAAAAAAAGATCAGATAAATTCTACAGAACAATCTAACAATAAGTTAGAAAAAATTTCTCATCCTGATCAAATTAATTTATACGAAAAAATTAAAAAAATCGGTAATGCTCTTTGGGGTTATCGTAAAGTCAATTCTTCTTTAAAATTTGCTGTTACTCCAGAAATGATTACTTGTCTCAGCCAAGCTATTGATAAAAAAGATCAGGCTATAATTACTGCTCTTAATGTTTATAAAGAAGACTTAGCAACAGTTATTACCAAAAGAGGTACTTGTCAAAAAGAATCTCTAGGAAAAACTGAGCAGAACGAAAAGGTAAAAGGCCTAAATAACTGTGTCGCCGCTTATCAAACTGAGGCTAATAAAATTTTTACTAAATCAAAAGAGGCTAGAACAACGGCCTGGGAACAATATAAAAAAGATTTACAAAATTGCAAAGTTCCAACCGTTATTTCTAACACTACTGAAACTAGTACAACCGAAACAATTAATAACACTATGCCCAAAGCTCCAGAGAACACTAGTGAGCCAATAATAATTGAGGATGGTGGTAATCAGGATAATTTGCAACTGTAGAATTTAGAGAATAACCGGTTTACACAAATCATAATAAAGTGTTTCACTTTAAAAAAACCGTCCCAAAGACGGTTTTTTTATTATTATTTTATTTACATTTAAAAACTTATTTTAATCTTCTCGGTTTAGAAATTTTAGTCAAATTTTTATTTAATAAAGGAGCGGATAAATCGTTTTCTTTTTTAAAATTATCATGTCGTGTTTGCCAGAGCAACTTAATGTAAACGATAATACCCATAACCACAGCGCTTAAAATAATAATTATGTAATCCCTTAAAGAACTAGCTTCTGAACCTAAAAGATGATTTATTCCTCCCCAGTTAATAGATAATAAAATAGCGACTGCCAAACTAAAAACCAACCAATTACTCATAATTTAAAAATTAAATTTCATAAAACTTTCCGTACTCTGGGATAGTAGCCCGGATTTTCATTTTCATTTCCAAATAATCAGCCATAATTTTATTAGATTCCAGTTCGCCATGAACAACAAAAAATTGTTTGGGTTTCGGCTTAGTTATGGCTTTAGCCCAATCTAATAATTCTTTAAAGTCACCATGAGAAGAAAATGAATTAGCAACTTGGACCTTAGCTTTAACATCAACATAAGTATCATTAATAAAAACTTTTTTTTCTCCTTCCAATAATTTTCTACCTAAAGAACCGCCAACTTGATAAGCTACTAAAACTAAACGGCTACTTCGATCAGGTAAATAAGCCCTTAAATGATAAGGAATTCTACCACCCGTACACATGCCGCTACCGGCTAAAATAATTTTAGGATTCTTGGAATTATTAATTGCCTTAGACTCTTCCCTGCTTTCAGCATAATAAAGTCCTGGAAAAGAAAAAATATCATTATCATGCTTTAATTCCTCTAAAGCTTGGCGATTATAATTCTCTTTATGTTTTTTATAAATTTCTACCGCTTTAATAGCTAGGGGGCTGTCTAAATAAACTGGGATGACAGGAATTTTTTTATGCTCGACTAAATTATTTAAAATAT
>JALOQQ010000050.1 GCA_025453315.1 Planctomycetota bacterium | reverse complement strand
TCCTTTCAATTCACCATGAGAACCAAAAATTCTAACATGAGGTCCACCGCCAGCACCAGCACCGGTAATTATTTCTGAAACACCATCACCATCAATGTCACCAGTAGCAATATTATAACCAAATTTAGCATCTTCTCCATAAGGAAAAAAATCACTCACCAACTCATTACTTACACCGGAAAATATTTTTAAAGATTGCGTTTCGGGACCGTTTTTCTCAACTAATTTCTTTTCAATAACTTTTTTGGTAATTTCATTTTTAGAGTCATTTTTTTCCAAAGATTCACTATTTTTACTGCTTGTTTTTATTGTTAAAAATGGCGCGGACAATAAGAACCCTTTCTGACTGTTTAACTTAGCTAAAGCTACTTCAGCAGCCAAACTAACATTTAAACGTCCTGAACCCAACTTTCCCAAGAAAGCCGGGTTAAGCTTATTAATATTATCAGCTGAACCAAGTAATATCTCAATTATTTCTTTATTATTAAGCTCTGGATTAACTTCCATAATCAAAGCTAAAGCAGCACTAACTAAAGGCGTAGAAAGAGAGGTGCCAGACCAGTAGCCGTTATAATACTTATTAAATTTTAAATCCGTGTCACTTTTATAAGCTACGGTATTAAAAAAACTAATTCCAGGAGCAGAAATATCAACACATTTACCATAACTAGAAAAATTGGCTTTTTGATCAATAGCATCTGTGGCGGCCACACCAATAACCATATTCTCTTTAGTATAAGCGTCAAAACAAGCTGGAAAAACATTCTGTTTGTCAGTGTCATAACCATCGCCATTACTTTGTTCGTTGCCAGCTGCGGCTACAACAATTACTCCGGCTCGATAAGCGCGAGTAATAGCATCTTGAAGTGAATGATTATAATCAAAACCAACAAAACTAAGATTAATAATATCAGCGCCATTATTAATAGCATAATCAATGGCTTTAACAATAGAACCAACACTTCCCTCTCCATTATCATCTAAAGCTTTTATAGGCATAATTTTAGCTTGCCAAATCTCACCAGTTACACCAATGCCATTATTACCACCAGCCGCTATAATTCCAGAAATCATGGTGCCATGAACAATACCTATTTCACTAATTTTAGTAGCAAAAAAATCCGGATTTACATCCGCAGTATTATTAACAAAATTCCACCCCTCATAATCATCAACGAAACCATTATGATCATCATCGATATTGTTACCAGGAATTTCTCCTATATTTTTCCAAATATTATTAGCTAAATCTGGATGATTAGTTTGAATCCCGGAATCAATTACAGCAATAACAATGTCAGGAGTGGCTGAAACCTTTTTCCAAGCCTCAGGAGCCTTTATTTTTGTTAAATACCATTGTTTAGAGTAAAACGGATCAGTCATCGCTTTAGTAAACAAAGGTAGGCCAAACAAAATAAAAACTATAAAAAAAGATGTTATTATCTTTATTTTCATAACACCTCTATCTTATCATATTTTATTTAGTAAAGAAACTATTAATTTTTTTGCTTTAATTCTACAATTTCTCAATTTCATTTAAAGTTTCTTGAGCACATTTAAACCAACTAAAATTTTCTGCCCTTTGATACCCCTTTTTAATCAAACTTTTTCTTAAATTCTGATCCGTGGCTACTTCGTACATTGCCTTCATAATATCTTTCTTATCATTAGGATCAAAGGTTAATACTGCCTCTCCAGCAATTTCCTTTAATACCGGAATATCAGACACCGCTGTTGGTATACCACAAGCCAAAGCTTGAATAACTGGGATACCAAAGCCTTCATGTTTAGAAGGAAAAATAAAGGTACTGGCGGCATGGAAAATAAGCGGCATATCCTGCTCTTCCACCCAACCCAACATTTTTATTTTTGAATCCAAATCAAATTCTTCAATAATATATTTAACTTCATCATAACCAAAACTAGCGTTACCAATTAAAACTAATTCATGATCAATCTCAGGATGCTCTTCTCTTAAGAGAGCATAAGCTTCAATAAGTGCCGGAGTATTTTTTTTCTTTTCTAAACGTCCAACATAAAGAAAAAACGGTTGATTTAAGCCATACTTATCTAAAGTCTTTTTTATCGCCTCTGGCTTAGCTTCTCTTTGATAAAGGCGACTATTATAACCATTATGAATAACGACGATTTTATTTGGATTAACAGAGTAAGTTTCTAATAATTCCTTTTTGGTAAATTCCGAAACGGTAATTATTGTTTTAGCTTTTTTTAAAGCAAATTTAGTTGACCAATCTAAATAATCAACTGAATTTGATTGATAGCGACCAAAAGTAAAAAACTTTACAAAAAAATTAAGCAAACGTTTAAAAGATTTGTTTTCTACCTGACAAATACTATTATTGTACAAACATCTGTCTCTAGTAAAAGCAATATCGTGAATAGTAGTAATGGTTTTTCGAGGAGAAAAAAAAGGCAAAGTGTGAGCCGGCACAAAAAGAACGTCTGGTTTTTTAAAAATCATTTCTAAAGAAAGCCGACCTAAAGTCCAAAAATAACGCCAAGGCCATTTCAATACTTTGGCCTGAAAATTTTTCTTTGTTTCAGTGATATGAAGCAAGGTGCCGGTCAAAGGCTTGTCGGAATAAAGCAAATACTGATTTTCTTGATCAATCTCAGCTAAGCGTTTAATAAGATAATAAGAATACCATTCAGTACCAGTTTTATATTCCCTGTTAGCGCGACTAGCATCTATGCCAATAACCAATGATTTTTTAGCCGCTGTTTTCATAAATAATAATACGAAATTTATATATTTTAGTTACTTAGTAGCAAAAATAGAGCGTTTATAAGAATCTAAATTTTCCAAAGCAATTCCCAACCCTTTAGCCACACAAAGCAAAGGATCGTCGGCAATATAAGCAGGGACTCCTAAAGTTCGAGAAAAAAGCTGATCAATATTACGCAACAAAGCACTACCACCAGACAAAACCACGCCTTTATCCATAATATCAGCTGACAGCTCAGGTGGGGTTTGATGTAAAACCTTTTTTGCGACATTAACTATTATTTCTAATTCATTCTGAATAGCTTCAGTAAAATCATCACTAGTTACTATTATACTTCTTGGCAAACCAGAGGCAATATCACGACCACGAATTTCCATACTTAATTTATCTTCCATAAACAAAGCTGAACCAATAGTAATTTTTACTTCTTCAGCCGTTCTCTCACCAATAGCTAAATTATATTTGCGACGCATATAATCAACTACACAAGAATCAAATTTATTACCACCTACTTTTACCGAGGCCGAAGAAACGATACCTCCTAAAGAAATAACAGCTATCTCAGTAGTACCGCCACCAATATCAATAATCATATGACCAGTCGCCGAACCAATTGGTATGTCAGCACCAATAGCGGCGGCAACTGGGCCCTTAATAATATAAGCGGCTTTAGCGCCAGCGGCAATAGTGGCTTCAATAACCGCACGACGTTCTGTAGAAGAAATCTCGGTTGGCACCGTAACCATTACTTCCGGACGAAAAAGACGAAATCCTTTTAAACTTTTATTAATAAAGTAACGAATCATGGCTTCAGTAATTTTATAATCAGCAATTACGCCATCTTTAAGTGGGCGAACAGCAATAATTGAATCCGGAGTACGACCAAACATATCTTTAGCAGCATTACCAATAGCTAAAATTTTACGATCACTAACAGAGACTGCTACTACACTTGGTTCATTAATAACAATTCCCTTTTTAGGTGTATGCACCAAAGTATAAGTGGTTCCCAAATCTATTCCTAAACGTTTTATAAACATAAAAATATAAGTAATCTCTAACTTATTACTGATTAATCCCTCATCTCAACATACTTTTAAGTTTATTACAATTTAAATAGCGCGTCAAACCAAAAGGAATAAAAAAAACGACTTTAAGCTTTATTTCAACTTGAGTCGTTTTTATCAATCTTTTTTACTATTTTGGTTTTTGTGAAAATTCACAACCACAAAATTTTTGACGATAAAATCCCATTTCTTTGGCTAATTTTATAGATTCTTGGTAAGCATTATCTTGACGCCAATCTTCTGATAAATAGTTTATTTGATATTCTCTAGCTAATTTCAAACTAATAGTATTTATCGCCTCTTGATCTTTGTAAGGGCTAATGCTTAAGGTAGTAGCAAAATTTAAAAATTTGTTTTCACTGGCCAACTGAGCAGTTTTAGCTAGACGTAAACTATAACACAACCGACAACGCTTACCTTTTTCTGGTTCGTTTTCCAAGCCTCTAATCTCATCTAGCCAATATTTATGATCATAATCTTCTACAATTAAAGGCAAATTATATTTTTCCGCAAGAACCTTAACATATCTTAAACGTAAAGCAAATTCTTCACTAGTAGAAATATTGGGATTTAAAAAATATAAAGTAATATTATATTTATCTTTTAATATTGAAACCGGATAAATGCCGCAAGGCGCACAACAAATATGGAGTAGTAAGCTAGGTTTTTCGGTTTTTTTTCTCAAAGAAGAAAAGAAAATAACTAAAGCTAACATAACTAATAACAAAATAAACAAAGCTAAAAATTTTCCTCGACTCTGTAAAAAAAGAGCACTGGCACCAAAAAACAAAGCAATGGCATAAAAAATTAGAGCCGTTGCTTTCTGACTAAATCCCAGGGCTAGCAAACGATGATGGAGATGTTTTTTATCACTAAAACGAAAAGGATTTTTACCTTGTAACAAACGACGGGAAATAGTCCAAACCACATCCAAAATTGGTACACCCATTACTAAAAGCGCTACTGCAATCTTACCGCCGGAAATAATTGCTAAGACACCAAGCATATATCCTAAGAATAAAGCACCACCTTCACCTAAAAATATTTTAGCTGGGTTAAAATTAAAAAATAAAAAACCTAAAGCTGAACCGAATAAAGTTAAGGCGGCAATGGCAATATCGGGCTGATAATAATGAGTAGTTAAAGTAAATAGAAATACCATCAAAGCGCCAATACTTACTACCCCGGTCACTAGTCCATCAAGCCCATCTAATAATTTAGTAGTATACATCATGCCTAATAACCATAAAAATATCAAAGAATAACCGAGTAAAAAATAATCTTTAAAATAAAAAAAACCACCAGCAAAACTATTTATTTTTTCAATTTCCACGCCACCAATAATAACAGCCAAAATAGCGAGGATGGGAAAAATTATTTGTTTTTTTGGTGGCAGATTATACTTATCATCTAAAAATCCACCAATCATTAAAATAAGCGCACCCACAAAAACACCCAACCAATGATTCCACTCTAGTTTACCAACTAAAAGCTCACTCCTTACTAAGAAAAGGACTAAAAAACAACTCAAAAAAATAGCTAAACCACCTAAAAGCGGAACGCTAAAACGATGAATTTTGCGAGTTGAATCTGGCTTATCAACAATACCAAAATATTCAGCTAAATATTTAACTAAAATAGTAAAAAAAATTGACCAAGAAATAGCGGCAATTAAAACTACTAAATATAAAAGCCAATTATTAAAAACAAAATGAGGAAACATATTTTAAAACACGACCTTCTAATTGTTTGGTCGCGACTTAATTTTAAAACTATAAACTAAACTTTTTTTGTACTCTAAATTTGTACTTTTGTACTATAGATTAGCCCCTTTTTCTATTTCAATTTCACCTTGATTATTTATCACTACCGTATCGCGGCGCTTTAAATTACCAGCTAAAAAAATATTAGCAATCTGATTTTCTACCTTATCCTGAATAACACGTCTTAAAGGACGGGCACCAAATTGCGGATCATAACCAAGTTCAGCGACTTTCCTTAAACCATCTTCACTAACACGTAAAGAAATTCCTTTAATTTCTAAATTGGTAGCTAATTTTTTAAGAAGCAATTTAGCAATATCATAAACATTAGAAAGGGTTAGGGGTTTAAAAACAATAACACCATCAAAACGATTAATAAGCTCGGGACGCATTACTTTATTAATTTGATTCTCAATTAAATTACGTTTAATAATTTCAATATCTGTATTTTTATTTACTTCGTCTTGAATATATAAAGCACCGATATTGGAAGTGGCAATAATAATAGAATTAGTAAAGTTAATAGTACGACCCTGACCATCAGTTAAACGACCGTCGTCCATCATCTGTAAAAAAAGATTTAAAACATCCGGATGAGATTTTTCAATTTCATCTAATAAAACTAAAGAGAAAGGTTTTTTGCGCACCGCTTCAGTAAGATAACCAAGCGTACCATCAGCATCACCAATCATCTTATTAACAGAACCGGCCAATTGGTATTCACTCATATCCAAACGGACCATGGCATTTTCGTCACCAAAATAAACATCGGCTACTGACTTAGCTAATTCAGTTTTACCAACACCAGTTGGACCAAGAAATAAAAAACTAGCAATTGGGCGCTTGCTTTCGCGCAATTCAGTACGAGCGCGACGCAAACTACTAGCTACAGCGGAAACAGCCTCCTCTTGATCAATCATGCGCTCATGAATAACCGCTTCTAAATGTAATAGTTTTTCCCCTTCTTTTTGAGTAATTTTATTGACTGGAATTTTAGTAATATCACTAATCACTTCAGCCACTTCTTCCTTAGAACAAAGTGGTCCGCGACCGTCCTTAGCTCTTCTTTGAGCTACTTTAACGGCCGTGGCTGTTAAAATATTAATGGCTTTTTCTGGTAAAAATTTGTCATTAAAATAACGCGAGGTCATTTTCACAGCTTGCTCAATAGCATCATACGAAAAATAAACCTTATGCTTCCCTTCCCAAAAACCAACTTTACTTTCAATCATTTGTATAGCCTGATCATTTACTGGTTCTGAAACACCAACCGTAGTCATAATATCGCCTAATGATTTATCTTCAACGTGTTTGGTATAGCTTTCGCGATTAATAGTGGCTAAACAATACAATCCTTGAGACTTAATAGCATTAGCCAAAACTTCAGAAAGATCTAAGCTTCCCTCACCTCCAGAACTAATACCCATAATATTTTGCAAGTTTTCAATATAAAGAATAACATTACCAGAAATTAGAGCTTCATTAATACAAGAAAGAAGACGTTCTTGAGCTTCGGCCGGGCTAGCACCACTAATCAAACGAGATAAATCAATTTCAGCCAAACGCTTATCTTGAAAAAACTTTGGTACTTCTTCTTTAACCATTAATTGCGCTAAACCCTCGATAATAGTTCGTTTACCAACGCCATTTTCACCAACTAAAAGCACGCCGTATTGTCCACTAGCAAAAGCTTGAAAAATAGCTTCCATTTCTTTATCACGAGTAACGCACATTTCTAGACGTCCATACTTAGCGGA
>JALOQQ010000049.1 GCA_025453315.1 Planctomycetota bacterium | reverse complement strand
CCATAACAATAAATTCTCCAGTATTTATATTTGGTAAAATAGCATCATCTAGGCCATCATTATTAATATCCCCGATTTCTATGTCCATGTAACCATATTTATTAGTTTTTGGACTGGGCCATCTTTTTAAATCAGCGTCATTATTGGTTCTAGTTACTAATGTCCATCTCTCTTCATTATTACCCCAAACAAAATCTGGTTTATTGTCATTGTCTAGATTAGCAATTTTTAAGGTCATGGAGGTGTTATTGATTTTTATGGAAGTGCTAAGTTTCAGATCTTTCCAAATTTTAATTCTTGAGTCTTCTAGTGAAGAATCTGAGATTGAATAAAAAAAGATTGAAGCTATTTCTATCTCGCCATCATTATCAATATCAGCCGTTATCGTGCCCGATAAACCTTTACCTGAACCAAGAAGAAGGGAATTATTAAAATCGTGATTTTGATCTTGAAACAAAACAAGCACTTCTTTATCAAAGCAATCACCCCAACAACCAAGACTGTTTCCGCCTTTTTCTATTACCACATCTTCTCTCCCGTCACTGTTAAGATCGGCAAATTCCATTTTAAAGCCAGGAATTCCTGATCCATCCCAAGCAATAAAAGATCCAGCTGCATTTAAGCTATAGCTTTTTATTAATCCAGTGTTATTTATTTCTGGATAGAGTATTCTTAAGCTATCACCAAGTAAAATAATTTCTTGCTTGCCATCATCGTTAAAGTCAACAATTTTTAATTCATTTATACATTGTACGGCGCTATCTAGAGTTTGGACGGTGGTATTATCAATGCTACCTTGATCATTTTTTATGATTAATAAATAATTAACATTAATATCGCCAGAACTTAGATTAATAGATTTTTCTAAACTCAAAACTATTTCCGGGTATTGGTCATTGTTTAAATCTTTAATATCGAAGCTGCGACAATAATATTTAGAATTTAGATCAGAAGAAAATCTTTGTTTTTCTTTTAAGCTATAATTCATATTATTTTTGTCTAGGGAGCTAATCGAAATCATTATATTACTTGAATCAAAAACAGAATTAAAGTAAATATAAACAACATCTTGTAAGCCATCATTATCCATATCCACTATTTTAGTGAATAGTATTTTGCCCTCAACTTTTTCTGAGGTTATTAAGCGAAAAGAAAGCTGGCTATAAGCAGTTAAGCCAGAGCCAAGACCTAAAACAAGGCCTAAAAATAAAAATAAATTTTTCATCATTATTAGTTTTTATTGTGGTATATTAAATTATGTAACGTTCAAAATATCAGCGTATATTAGTACATTTTTAAGTTTTTGTCAAATATGAATAATTTTGTTTTTCATTTTTTATAAAAAACTGTATAATAAAAAAGTATATAATTCTTAACTTTTATATTATGTCAAAGGGGAAAATTAAAGTAGCAATTAATGGTTTTGGTCGTATTGGCCGAGCCAGTTTTAAAATTATTTTAGAACGTTATAATAGTAGCATGGAAGTTGTGGCCATTAATGATTTGACTGATACCAAAACTTTAGCTCATCTTTTAAAGTACGATTCTTGTTACGGAATTTATAATCAGGAAGTTTCTTTTGATGCTAAGAATATTGTTGTTGCTAAAAAGAAATATCCGATTTTAGCTGAAAAAGATCCTTCCGCATTACCTTGGGCAAAGCTAGGAGTTGATGTTGTTTTAGAATGTACTGGTCGATTTACCAATAGAGAAGATGCTGGTAAGCATATTAAAGCGGGTGCTAAAAAGGTAATAATTTCTGCTCCGGCTAAAGATAAGAGTGGTGTTAAGACTTTTGTTATTGGTGTTAATGAAAAAACTTTAACTAAAAAAGATGTGGTTATTTCTTGTGCTTCTTGTACTACTAATTGTTTAGCTCCGGTTACTGATATAGTAAGACGTCATTTCGGAATTAAAAAAGCAATTATGACCACTATTCACTCTTATACCGCTGATCAAAATTTAGTTGATGGTCCACATAAAGATTTACGCCGCGCTCGTGCCGCCGCTATTAATATGGTTCCAACCACTACCGGTGCCGCTATTGCCGCTACTGAAACCATTCCTTCTTTAAAAGGTAAATTTGACGGCATGGCCGTGCGCGTTCCAACTCCAGTTGGCTCTTTGTGTGATATTGTTTTTTTAACCAAGAAGAAGCTTACGGTTGAAAGTGTTAATAAAGTGATGAGTTTGGAAGCTAAAAAGTCTAAGGGCATTGTTGAGGCTAGTAATGAGCCTTTAGTATCTATTGATATTGTTAAAAATTCACATAGCTCAATTGTTGATTTGGGTATGACTAAGGTAGTTGATGGCGATTTGTTAAAAATTACCGCTTGGTATGATAATGAGTGGGGTTATTCTAACCGTTTAGTAGATCTTTCTTTTTTGGTGATGAAAAAATAAGTAATAATCAGGAAGCTTGATTTAGATCAAGCTTCTTAATTATCAATATTATTTTTTAGAACTATTTTTTCTTTTTTTAAAATGCTTTATGTCTAATATTTTAGATAAAATAAAAAAGGCTGGTTTAGTTGGTCGCGGTGGAGCTGGTTTTCCAACTGCTTTAAAATGGGAGGCGGTTTATAAGGCCGTGACTCATGATAAACATGTTAATTGTGAAATAATTGATCAGAAAAAAATCGTTTGTAAAATTAATAAAATGGCCGGACCCGATACAATAAAAAATTGTTATGTTGTTTGTAATTGCGCTGAAGGTGAGCCTGGAGTCAGTAAGGATGGCTATATAGTTGCTAACTTTATTGAACGTGTTGTTGAGGGTATGAAATTAGCAATTGAATATTTAGGAGCAGAAAAAGGTTACTTATATATTAAGCATTATTATTACGAAGAAAATAAGAATAGAATTTTAAAAGCTATAAAAAATAATGGTTTAACTGATAAATTAAAAATATTTTTAAAACCAATTGAAGTTGGTTATATTGGCGGTGAAGAAACCGCAGTCTTAAATGTTATTGAAGGGAATAAGGCTGAGCCACGTTTGCGTCCGCCTTACCCAACTACTTCCGGTCTTTGGGAAAGACCGACTCTAGTTAATAATGTTGAAACTTTTTATAATGTTTCTTTAGTGGCCCATGACGAATATAAGGGAGAAAGATTCTATACGTTTAACGGTCAAGTCAAGCACAAGGGTGTTTTTAAGTTAGCTGCTGATTTAACTATTGAAGAAGCTTTAAAAGCTACGAATAATTATCCTAATTTTTCTTTTTTTGTCCAAGTTGGCGGTGATGCTAGTGGAGAAATATTAAATCAAAAACAATTAAATAAAATAGCTACCGGTGCCGCCTCAATTACAGTTTATGATTTAGCTAAACATAATCCGGAAAAATTATTTTTATCTTGGTTACGATTTTTTAAAGATAATTCCTGCGGTCAATGCACTCCTTGTCGAGAGGGTACGCGAAATTTAGTAGATATTATAAAAACCAAACCAATTAATTGGAAAGTTTTTATGGCTGTTATTGAAGATTTGGCTGTTAGTTCTTTTTGCGCTCTCGGTGGCTCGGTGCCAATACCAATTAAAAGTTACTTAGCTAATATAAAAGATATTAGAAATAAATAATAATAAAAATTATGTCCGAAAACACTAACGAGGCTGTGGTAGTTAAAGCCTCTAAAACAAAATTAACACCAGTATTTAAAATGGTAAAAGAAGCAATCGAAATTTATAAGAATAATTTTTCTAAATTTTTGTTAATGATTTTATGTAGTTTCTTAGTTGGTATTGCTATGTTAGTATTATTTCCCCTTGGTTTGTTTATTGCCGGGCTTCATAGCATTGTTTTATCGATTATTTTGGGCGTAATTTCAATCGCCGTAATTGTTTTAGCTATTTATTTCAGTTTGCGACTCAAGATGGGGCAACTCTTAATAATCAAATATCCTGAAGAAAGTTTTCGTGAGGTTTATAAAAGGACTTCCGGTTTGGTTATGAAGTATTTGGCCTTGTCTTTGCTATTAGGATTAATAACTCTTGGCTTAACTTTGTTGTTTCTAATTCCTGGCTTAATCTTTGGCGTTTTCTTCTCTTTAGCTATTTTTGCCTTTTTATTTGAAGACTATGAGGGTTATTCCGCTTTAAAAAGAAGTAAAGAATTGGTTAAAGATTACTGGTGGGCTGTGTTTGGTAGAAGTTTATTTTTGGGTTTAATAATTTTTGCCCTACAAATGATTATTAGTCTTCCTATGGAATATTTAGGTGAAAACAGTGTTGCTTCTGGTATTTATGGATTTTTTACCGGTATTGTTGTTTCTATTATTAGTCCGATCTTCTTAGCCTATAGTTATATTATTTTTAGAGATTTAAAAAAACTTAAAGGTGAATCTAAAATAGAAAAGAAAAAAGCAAATAATGGTTTAATTCTTGGTGTGTCTATGGTTATTATCGTTCTTTTGGTTTGCACTTTTTTGGCTTTATTTTTGTCAGTTATTAAAAAATCTCTAGAAGCTAAAGGAATTAATTCATTTAATTCAACTAGTAATTTAGAATATCCTGGGTCTTTAGAAAATGAGAGTCAGTCTTTTGGTGAACAATTTGACTGGAGCAGTTTAACTCCAGAACAAAAACAAGAATTAGAAAAAATTCTTAATGCCCAAGGAATTAATCCAGCTAGCAATTCAGCGGTAAATTCCGAAGATCCTTCTATTTTAGAAAATACTAATACTGATAATTACTTCGAAGATTATACTAATACCTCTAATGTTGAGGAAATTAAATAAATTTAAATTATTCCTAATTTTTTCAAGCCTTTTTATTTTATATGTCTAAAGTATCTATTACTATTAATGGGAAAAAAATTAGCTGTTCGCCTGAACAGACAATTTTAGATATTGCCAAAGAAAATGGAATTTTTATACCCAGTCTTTGTTATCATCCCGATTTTTGTGCCAAAGGAACTTGTCGCGTTTGCGTAGTAGAGGTCTCTGGCAAAGCACCGCTTTTTCCGGCTTGCGTTATGCGTCCCGTTGAGGGAATGGAGGTTTTTACTGATTCTAAAAAAGTTAAAGAAGCGCGTGACACCACCATTGATCTCCTATATTCTCAACATGCCAAAGAATGTCCTGATTGTTGCCAAGGAAATAGTTGTGATTTAAATGATTTAGCCAAACGTTATGGCTTAAAAAAGAATTTTATTCATCGCAAGAAAAACAGAAAAACTTATAAATTTGCTAACGCTGTTGAAATTGATGGTTCTAAATGTATTGATTGTCGTAATTGTATTGATGCTTGCGCCAAGATTCAAGAAATTAAGTATTTAGAGCTTGATCGTAATGGTTCTGAACAAGAAGTTATTCCAACCACTGATCCAGAAATTGATTGTATTTATTGCGGTCAATGTGCCGTGCATTGTCCAGTTAATGCCGCTCGTGAACAGAGTCAATGGAAAGAAGTGGAGAAAATATTAAAACAGAAAAATAGAAAAAAAACTTTAGTGATTCAATTCGCCCCTTCTATTCGTGTTAGTATTGGTGAAGAATTTGGTTTGCCTTACGGAGAAGTGGTCACCGGCAAAATAACTACCGCTCTTAAGAAGCTGGGTTTTGATTATGTTTTTGATGTTAACTTTGGAGCTGATATTACTACGGTAGTTGAGGCTAAGGAGTTAGTAGAGCGTTTAAATAATAAGAAAGCGGTTTTTCCTATGATGACCGCTTGTTGCCCGGCTTGGGTAAAATATGTTGAATTTTATCATCCCGAATTAATTCCTAATTTAACCACCTCTCGTTCGCCACAAATTCATAACGGTGGTGTTATAAAAAGCTATTGGGCTAAACAAAAAAATATTAACCCTAAAGATATAGTTGTGGTTTCTATTATGCCTTGTACGGCTAAAAAGTTTGAAGCTAGTAGGGAAGAGTTATTTATTGATGGTATTTCCCCAGTTGATTATGTTATTACTAATCGTGAGTTTGCCAAGATTTTAAGAAGTAATAAAATAGATTTCGCTAAATTAGAATCGCAAGAAAATGACGACGTTATGACTAGTTATAGTGGTGCCGCCGCTATATATGGTAGTAGCGGTGGAGTTATGGAATCAGCCCTTCGTACGGCTCATTTTTTGGTTTGTGGTGATAATAAAAGTGGGGTTTGTAGTGAACGTATAGAATTTACCGAGGTCAGAGGTTTGACTGGCGTAAAAGAGGCAATAATAAATGTTGGTGGCAAAGAACTGCGTATCGCTGTGGCTAATGAAATTAGAAATGCTAAAAAAGTAATTGATAATTTAGCTAGCTATGATTATGTTGAAATTATGGCTTGTCCCGGTGGTTGTATTGGTGGTGGTGGTCAATCAATTCCTACTACACCAGAAATAAGAAAGAAAAGAATGGAAGCTTTGTATAAGATTGATAAGGGAAAGAAAATTAGAAAGGCTCATGATAATAAGGGTGTGATGGATAGTTTAGAGTGGCTAGAAAATAATAAAATCGATCATAAAATTTTACATACTACCTATGTTAAACGAAATAAAAATAAATAGAGAATCTGTTGGTGGTAAAGCTTTGGAGCAGACTTTGGAAAAAATAAATACTGGCTCCATGGCTACTTTTCTTTTACTTTTTGGTTTAGCGGCTTTACTTCCGTTTTTTATTCATATTCAGTGGCTAACCGGACCAATAATGAATGCTATATTCATTATTGTTTTGTTTTTAAGCGGTTTACGTTCGGCAATAATTGTTGCTTTTGTTCCTAGTCTTATGGCTTTAAGCGGTGGCTTATTGCCACTACCACTTGCTCCGGCCGTGCCATTTATTATGTTTAGTAATTTGATTTTTATTTTTATTATTCAAGAGATTTACCATGCTCGCGGTAAATTTAGCGGTTATTGGACGGCGATTGTTTCAGCTTCTTTTTGTAAATCTTTATTTCTTTTTTTAATTGCTTTTTTAGTGGTTAAAATTATTAATAAACCAGAATTGGGGAAAGTCGTATTTACTTTAATGGGTCCAGCACAATTCATTTCAGCTATTTTAGGCGGTATGATCGCTTATATAATTCTTAAATGGTTAAAACGTTTTTAATAATTTAAATAATATTTATGTCTTTTTTAGAAAAGAAAAAGTTTTCCACCCCCATCTTCTTTCGTCTAAGTGCTTCACGCCCAGGTCAGCGATCTAAACATGGATTTTTTCTAAGTCACGCCTTCACCCTCATCGAACTTCTCGTCGTCATAGCTATTATCGCTATTATAGCCACTCTCTCAGTCCTAGCTCTTCAATCAGCCAGAGAGAAAGCTCGTGATGCTAAACGTATAGCAGATGTTAAACAACTCAAAACTGCTCTCGAACTCTATTATAATGACGCCAATGGTTATCCTCCGGCCTCAGCCTTTGTCACTGGATCAGCTCTTTCCTATACCGACCCCCAGAGTGGCCAGGTAAAGACCTATAT
>JALOQQ010000048.1 GCA_025453315.1 Planctomycetota bacterium | reverse complement strand
AAGAGTGATTTTCAGATAAACAATGCACACTGAAGAAGAAAATAATTTAGAATCAGAATTAAGCTTAAAAAAAGCAAAGAAAATAAGTGGATAAATTGGAAAAGTTTAAATGCTATTTTAATTGTTTTAATTGTTGCGACGGGAGTTTATTATTTTACGGGCATTGTTGATTTAACAGTTAAGGGTTTTGGTTTACAAGAGTTGAAAAGTCAGCAAGCCTTACTTAAGGAAGAAAATAGTGGTTTACAATCTAAAATGATGGCACTCCAATCTTATACTAATATTAAAGAAAGAGCGGAGAAAGAAAAAATGATAGCCGTTGGCGATATTGATTTTATTGTTTTAAAAGATACAGCCATGGCTAGAAAATAATAAACTATTATCAGTTTCCTTAATATCAATCATTATGATGTTTTTTTCTTTTTTTTATAAGAATATTGTCTTGCCAATTTGGCAGACACGATACGGATATGTGGCGCGAATTACGGAAAGAGCAAGAAAAGAAAACTAGGGCCAATAATAGCCGCCTCAATATAGTAGCGGCCTTTATTTTTTTGTTAGGTTTTTTGGCCGTTTGGCAACTTTATAAAATACAAGTTAACCAACACGATCTTTACTCGGCTTTAGCTTCTAGTCAACACCAAATTTACAATAAACTACGTCCTGAACGCGGTCAGATTTTTGTTAATGATCGTATAATGGATAGTTCTGAAACGAAACTATATCCTTTAGCGACGAATAAAGATTATGCGTCGCTTTTTGCTATTCCTAAAGATTTAGCAGATAAAAAAATAGCTGCCGAAAATTATTATTTGGTTTTTAAACAAAAAAAAATTATTGAAGAAGTGGATAAGATGTTTGAAGAGAAAGATAAAAATGATTTAAAAAATGAATTAAATTATGTCTCTAGTCTTGATCTTAAAGCGGAAGAAAAGAAGGCTAAGAAGGATGAAGTTAATAAACGTTATCAGGATAGGCAAAAGGATAGTAAGTGGTTAGAAGAAAGAAAAATTGAAAAAGAATTAGAAATAGAAAAGAGAAAAAAAATTATCGTTGAAGAAATGATTAATAAATTGGATAAATTTAACGATCCTTATGAATCATTAGAAGTAAAGGTAGATATTCCTGATCTTTTGACTTTTTATGCCCTAATGCTTACTAAGGAGGGATCTATTATTACCCCAGAACAATTAGAATTTAAAGAGGGAAGAGTGCGTTGGCTAAATCCACCACAAGAAAATAATGGTAATATTGCCGGAGAAAAAGTAGTAGATAATATTGCTCGTATAAAAGGTATTGATTTTACCATTAATCGTTATCGTTATTATCCGGAAAAAGAAATTGGTTCTCATTTAATGGGTTTTGTTTCTTGGGCTAATAACGGCGATGGTAATGGTAATTATGGTTTGGAAGAATTTTTTAATGATGAATTGCGCGGTCAATCTGGACATATAAAAAGTGAACGCGCTGGAAGTAAGTCGGTTATGATTGTTAATGATCGTGAATATCAAAAACCGATATCCGGAGAAGATTTGGTTTTAACCGTTGATCGCTCGGTAGAATTTTCGGTTTGCCAAAAATTAACCGAAGCCGCTAAAAAGCATGAAGCTGATAGTGCTACGGCTATTGTGGTTGAACCCAAAACTGGAGCGATTGTAGCTATGTGTTCTTATCCGGAATTTGATCCTAATAATTATCGTGATATCGAAGATATAAAGTATTACAATAATCCGGCAATTTTTTATCAGTATGAGCCAGGTTCGGTTTTTAAAGTTATCACCATGGCTTCAGCTATTAATGAAGGTAAGGTGACGCCAGATACTACTTATAATGATGAAGGAAAAATAATGATTAATGGTTGGCCAAAACCAATTAGAAATTCTGATTTTGAAACTCATGGTCCACATGGCGTTGTAGATATGAGTACGGTTTTAGAATTTTCTTTAAATACCGGAGCAATTTTTGCTATGAAGCAAATTGGTGTTACTACTTTTACTGATTATGTAAAAAAATTTGGTTTTGGGGAAAAGACCGGTATTGAACTTGGGCCAGAAAGTGGTGGTGATATTCGCAATCTTTTACGTGAAAAAGTGCGTGAAGTTGATGCCGCTACCGCTTCTTTTGGACAGGGCATAACAAGCACTCCTTTACAAATGGTTATGGCTTACGCGGCCGTGGCTAATGGTGGTATTTTAATGAAGCCTTATATTGTTAAAGAAATTTTACATCAAGACGGGACCAAAGTGACAGTCCAACCACAGCAAGTTAGAAGAGTTATTTCTGAAAAAACCGCCGACTTAGTAAAGGCTATGATGGTTAATGTTTTAGAAAAAGGACATACACCCAAGGGTCAAGTAAAAGGTTATTTTGTGGGCGGTAAAACGGGTACAGCTCAAATAGCTGATCCTAGTGGCGGTTATTACGCTAGTCGTTTTAACCATACTTTTATTGGTATCGCACCAATAGATGATCCTAAATTTGTTATTCTAACTAAATTTGAAAATCCTAAAGATGTACGTTTTGCCGATTCTTCTGCCGCACCATTATTTAGTGATATTGCTGATTTTCTGTTAAAATATTATAAGATACCTAAAGAGAGGGAATAAAATATTATTTAAATTATGAAGATACTTATTCTTGGCGCCAAGGGCAATCTTGGCCAACAATTAATTAAAACATTCTCTGGTTATTCTGTTTTGGCTTGGGATAGGGAAGAGATTAATGTTTTAGAAACCATGAGTTTGTTTGCTAAGCTTAGCGAGGAAAAACCGCATGTCATTATTAATACAGTCGCTTATAATGCTGTTGATAGATGTGAAGACGATCCAGGTGAATATGAATTGGCTTTAAGGTTAAATCGTGATGTACCAGCCGCTTTAGCGCAATGGTGCTTTGGTAATGAAGCAACTTTGGTTCATTATTCTACGGATTATGTTTTTGCTGGCAACGAAGGAAAACAAAAATTTGCCGAAGATGATGAAGTTAATCCAATTAATAAATATGGATTAAGTAAATCTTTGGGCGAAAAAGAATTAATTGCTTATCAAGAAAAAGGCTTAAAATATTATTTAATTAGAACTTCTAAATTATTTGGCCCACAAGGTTTGAGTGAATTTTCTAAGTCTAGTTTTTTTGATGTTATGCTTAGTGCCAGTAAAACTAAGAGTGAGTTAGAGGTCGTTGATGAGGAAAAAAGTTGTTTTACTTATACCCCGGATTTAGCCGAAGCCACTAAAGCCTTATTATTTGATAATAAAGAATATGGTATTTATCATTTAGTAAACAATGAAGCCGCTACTTGGTATGAAGCCGCTCTTGCTTTATTCGAATTAAAAGGTTTAAATATTAAAGTCAATCCGGTTACGGGAGCTAAATTTCCGCGTCCGGCCAAAAGAGCTAAATATTCTATTTTGAAAAATACTAAATTTTTACAGTTTCGAAGTTATAAAGAAGCTTTAGAAGAATATTTAGAATCAATTAAATAATTTATTAATTTAAGTTCAGTTATTAATTATTTTTAACTGATAAATATATTTATGCGCGGTATTATTCTTTCTGGTGGTTCGGGTACACGTCTTAGCCCGCTAACTAAAATTACCAGTAAACAACTTCTTCCAGTTTATAATAAACCGATGATTTATTACCCTTTAAATATTTTAGTTAAGGCTGGTATTAAAGAAATATTAATTATTGTTGCCCCGGAAAGAGCTGGAGATTATTTAAGGCTTTTGGGAAACGGCAAGGATTTTGGTTGTAAGTTTACTTATGAAATTCAAGATAAGCCCAGTGGTTTAGCTGAAGCTTTTATTATTGGTGAAAATTTTATTGATAACGAAAATGTGGCCATGATTTTAGGCGACAATATTTTTGAAGATGATTTTTCTGAAGATTTGAAAAGTTTTAAAGGCGGAGCTAAAATTTTTGCTAAAAAAGTTTCTGATCCCGAGAGATTTGGTGTGGTTAAGTTTAATGAAAAAATGATGGCCGAAAAAATTGTCGAAAAACCTAAAAAATATTTAAGTGATTATGCTGTTACTGGTCTCTATGTTTATGATAGTAGAGTAATTGAAATTGCTAAAAATATGAAGCCCAGTGACAGGGGGGAATTGGAAATTACCGATGTTAATAATTGGTATTTAGAAAAGAATGAGTTGGAAGTAGCCATGGTTAATGGTGAATGGTTTGATGCCGGCACTTTCGATAGTCTACTTAGAGCACAAAATTTTGCTAAAGAAAAAATGGCTGACAAAATGTTGTTTTAAAAGGTAAAATTAATAATAGACTGAACAGTTTTTCCTTAAAATAAACTTATCAAATAAATCTTAAAGACTGCTTAATTATAAAGTAGTCTTTTTGTATTTATTCTTGCTTTTTTAAGCAAAATATGTTAATCTTAAATATCCTAGTTATTAAATCGATGTTTAAAACTCAATAAATAGTAGTAAATATTAACCTTTATAAAATAATAAGAAAATGAAGAATCTAGTTATTTTTTCCGTTTTAGCCGCCACTTTAATTGGTTGTAGCATGGACGATCTTGATCCTGGAATTATGAATCCAGAATTAAAATCTGTTTCAATTGAACTGCGCAAGGAATTGGGCTATGGAGTTGTTTCCACCCCAACCGACACTTTCCGTAAAGGAGAAACTTTAGTAGCTGTTATTAAAGCTAATCCTTCTTCGCTTGTCGATGATAATTGGTATTGTACCGTTGAAGGTCAAACCGCTAATTGGACTTTTTCTGACAGCGCTGTTGCCGATAAGAATCTTTTTAGAATAAAAAGAAAGTTGGATAAAACCGGCATCTTCTATCTTGATTTTTCTACTTCTGGTGAGGCTGGTAATTTGAGTGCTCCTCGTAAAACTTATGTAGTTATTGATACTTCTAAGAATCCAATTATTACCCATGCTTTAGAGATTGATATTAGACAGGGCATCGGACCAGCTTATCAAACTACTAGTGATTTTGATTCTTTGAAATTGCATTTTAGAGGAGTGATTTTGCCTAAAGATTCTGTTTCTGAATGGAGGTGGTATTTTGGTGATAATAATTCTATTTATAATGGCAGAGAATTGGATTACACCTATAAAGCTGTTGGCACTTACACCATTAAATTAGAAGCTTATAGTAATGCTATTAAATTAGGCGAAGTAATGAGAACTATTATTATTCGCAATAAACCGCCAGTAGATACTACCTGTAAAACCTGTAATCAAGACAGTGTTATTTTTACCAAAAACACTGGTTATGACGGCGCTATATTTAAAACCAAATTTTATGTTAGCTGTTCTTTAATTCCTTCCGGTGATTTTGATTCTAAGGGTAAATATGAAGTATATCATAATGCTAATGGCACTTATGATAGCTTTAATCCTTATCCTTGCTCAATTGAAGGATCATATTTTGTCTTTGAAGTTACCTCTGGTAATCTAATTAATCAGTTTGATTCTCAAGGCAAAATATCTGTTCAAAATGACTTTAGGTTTAATATTAAAAGAACTGACAAGACCAGAACAAATGGCGATCAGATTTGGGGTTATCGGAATGATAAGTTTAGTGCTTATTCTGACCTCACTTCTCCTGATGATAGTAATGTACATTGCCAATTATTTAATAGGTTAATGTATAAGCCAAATGTAAAATTGCCGTAAATGTAAAGTTTAGTCGTAAGTTTGTAATAGTTTTTTAAGGTTAGTGGTTTGTAATTAGTTGTTAAACCCCGGAAATAACGCAAGTTATTGAAGGGGTTTATTTTTTATATATTAGTGCTAGGATTATAATATGCGCCTCGCTATTGGTTTTATTACTTATAACAATTTAACCGCTAAGTATCTTCCTTATTTTTGGCCCAGTTTAAATGAGGCTCTTTTGGCTTGGGGCGGGGAATATAAAATTTTTATCGCCGATAATAGTGAAAAAGCACAAAACGCTAATAGTGTTTTTTTTCAAAATATTAAAGAAAAAACAGAATTTATTTGGTCAGAAAAAAATATTGGTTTTGCTCGAGCTTATAATAATCTTATCAATAAGGCTTTATTGGAAGAATATGATTATTTTTTAGTTATTAATCCAGATGTAATTTTGGAAAAAGAATCCATTACTAAATTGGTTAAAGAATTAGAGATTGATCCGTTACTTGCTTCAGTTTGTCCTAAGATACTGCGCTTAGAGATCGCGGAAGAAAAGCCACTTATAACACGCACTAAAATAATTGATAGTTGTGGTATTGGCTTGAAGCCTGGTTTAAGTTTTTTTGATATTGGACAAGGTGAAGAAGATAGTGGTCAATACAATAAAAACTCACCACATTTTATCGGTCCTTCTGGAGCCTGTGGTTTATTCAAAATAGAAGGTCTAATTAAGGCTTCTTATTTTAATGAAAATAAGAAGCTCGCTTTCTTTGATGAGAATATGTTTATGTATAAAGAGGACTGTGACTTGGCCTATCGTTTTTTTCGTTTAAATTTAAAAAGCAAATACATTCCCGGAGCTATTATTTATCATGACCGTACAGTAGCTGATAAAAAAAGTGGTTTTTGGCAAAAAATGCTTCAGCGCAGGTCTAAAAGTGAGAAAACAAGGGAGTGGTCGCTTGTTAATCAGAATATTATTTTTTTAAAGCATTGGTCACAAGAAAATTGGCAAAATAGAATTTTTATTATATTTCATGCTTTAGCCCTATTTGTCTATACCTTGTTTTTTGAAAGTAATTTAGTGAAAAATTATTTAATATTAGCAAAAAATATCAATAGAATAAAAATAGCCAAAAGAAGGGGTTGACCAATAAAAATAATTATGTTAGGCTATATTATGAAATTTTAGTAAATAAGTTTTTAATATATATGGACAATTTATTGTTAGAAAAAATTATTAAGGAGAAGAAAACGGAGGAATTGGCTAGGCTTAATGCTATCACTATTGTTGATAAGCTTTTTGCTGAGTTAATGGATCGTGAGAAAGATGTTCTTTCTCGTCGTTTTGGCTTATACGGTAATGACAAACACACTCTAGAAGAAATTGGCACTATTCATAAATTGACCAGAGAACGTGTTAGACAAATTGAAGCAGCTAGTATTAAAAAACTAAAAAAGATAGAAAAATTAGAAGAATATATTAGTGGTTTAAAAAATTCAATTGACTCTATTGTTAAAGAACATGGTGGTTTTGTAAGAAAGGAATATCTTTTAGATATTATGACTGTTTTATCTCATGATTTAAATGGTGATCATACAGATAGTACTTATAAGAATCACGTTGATTTTATTGTTTCTAAAATTTTAGATGATCAGTTTGATCGTATTGATAATTCAGAATATTTTAATTCTTATTTCAAAGTTAAAGATCATGAAACAGCTCATTTTGAAAATATCGCTAAAGAATTGGTAAACAAAGTTGATGACTTTAAGAAAACTTTAACTACTGAAGAATTACTTGATTTAGTTAAACGTTTAGAATCTTACGATAAGAATCAGGGTGAAATTAATAAGTATGGTAGTAATCTAGATTTAACCGATATTTTCAAGAGTGAAGTTTTTCCTGATAAGGGTGAATTAATTAATGAAAATAAAATCACTTATTCTTTATTACAAGCTA
>JALOQQ010000047.1 GCA_025453315.1 Planctomycetota bacterium | reverse complement strand
TAAAAAGGGGAGGAAAAGGAGAAATGCGGAAAATGCAGCGGAGCTTTTCATTATAAACTACTTATTTATTTTTTTTGGATGGGTGTAAAGATATTGAGTAAAAGGATTGAATGCCAGACTGGATTTTGGGTAATCTTATTATAGAATCGCTTCATTTTTTTATTAACCATTTTGGCTTTATTTTTCTTAGCAGTTCGACCTTTTAAATTATTTGCACCCGTATATCATTATGGTAAAAATAGTTTAGGAGAAGTTTATTTTCCTTTAGGTCTTATCCTAGCCGCTTTTTATTTTTTGCCAGAACAACTTTTGGCTTTCCAGTTTGGTGTTTTGGTTTTATCGTTTTCCGATGCTTTGGCGGCTATTTTTGGCAATGGTTTAGGAAAAAATGAAATAAGGATTTGGGGGGAAAAGAAAACTCTTTTAGGATCTTTTGCCTTTTTTATTTCCACCTGTATTATTGCGTTTTTTTTATCTTTTCCTGGCGGCAACTTAGAATGGTGGCGGGTTATGACGGCTTCTCTAATCTTAACCTTTGTGGAAATGATATTGGCCTTTGGCTTAGATAATTTGATTTTGCCAATTTTGGCAGCACAATTATTTGTTGCCCTTCTTTAAACCATTACAAAAAAGCTTAAGCACAAAAATAATTTAAAAATAAAAAATATAACCAAGGTTAATTAGTATATTCATTTAATGATTTTTAGAGAAATAAAAGGTTAAACTATTAAAAGTTGTTTAATCTTTTTTATTTGGGACAACGTTTCTTCTTCTCCAATCTTTATCATTTCTTTTATAATATTTTTATCCCAGAATTTTTTTAACATAGAAATACGATAAAAACGCGAGGTGTCCGGATTTAACATAATATCTGGTTTTGGTTCAGTTGCTAGAGAAAAGTTATAAAGTAAAATTTCCGTATTACGTAAAATTACATTACCAGTTTTTAATTGCGAATTATTGCGCACATAATGATTGTATAAATTGCAGGCGATGGTTAGTTCAGCTCCCATTTCTTTTAGCTCGGCTACTGGCAAGGGAGAAGTTATAGCACCATCAGTTAAAATTTTTCCTTTAAAATTTATTGGCTTAAAAGCTCCCGGGATGGAAATACTGGCTCTTACGGCTTTAGCTAATGACCCCTCGGAAAGGACAAATTTTTTACCTTCTACAATATCAGTCGTCACCAATTTTAGGGGGATCGTTGTTTCGGAAAAGTCGGCATTTTTTAAATTTTTTGTTAGAAATTTTTCAATACTATCACCACTTAAAATTCCTTTTTTAAGAGTAATATCAAATAAAAAAGAAAGCTTAGCTTTTTGATTTTCTAAGAATAGGTTGGCCAAAGCATCTAAATCGGTATGAACGGCATAATGTGCGGCAATCCAAGCACCAATGCTACAACCCGAAAGATAGTTAATGGGAATATTATTATCTATTAAAGCTTTAAGAACGCCAATATGGGCTGGGCCACGAAATCCACCACTACCCAAGGCCAAACCAACTTTTTTTGTATTTGTTTTTTGTGTTTCCATAGTAAAATACTATATTCAATTAGTTATTTTAATTTAATAACGAAGTGATATATTGGTTAAAATTATTATTCCAATTATGAGCCGCATTATTTATGTCTATTATTTTTATTCCCTGAGAAGCGAATGAAGAAAGTGAACTTTTATCACAGAGATAATTATCGTTTTCTCCTCGTAAGATAATTATTTTTTCTTTTGGAATTTTTTTAATTATTTCTAAGGAGTTAATGGTTAATAATTTTTTTAGTTTTGTTAGACCCGAAACAAAGCGTATTATTATTCTCAGTCTTCTAAAAGACAATGGTGTTCCTTCTTTTAATAAACATTTTAACCATCTTAAAAATAAGCCTTTCTTTTCTATTATTGGATTAACTAAAATTAAAGATAAATTTTTGTTATTTTGCCAATATTTTAAAGCTAAAATAGCTCCGACACTATAACCTATAATATAGTCGGTATCGATAGTTTTATTTAGATCCATTTTTTCTTCCCAAATATTTAGACTATTAGAATAACCGTAGTTTTCGCCACAGTCTAACCAACCAGGAAGACAAAGATAAGTCTTAGCCATTTTATTTTATAAGTTTTATTAAACGAGAATTATATTTTGGTTTTTTGCCACTAATGGCGATACCTAAATTTTGATATTTTTTATTATGTTTATCAACGTCGTGCCAACGAGTTAAGAATTCTGATTGAGGAATATAGCCTTTGTTTAATAAAGAAGGATCTTCGAATATTATATTATCTTTATTGTAACCAATTACTACTGTGTAGTGGCCGTCTAAATAATCTTTTTCCCAGTCAACATTTTTTTGGTCGGTCCAAGCTTGAATAGCAACAATAACTGGAATTTTTTTATCAATATAATTTTTTAATTTTTTAATAGACATTTTTCCACTCTCTACTGTAAAGCCCAGCTTTCGGCAAAACTTTATAATGGCGTCTGGGTCGGTTCCATCTTTGGTGGTTCCTAAAATTTTAGCTAGTTTGTCTTCGCGATAACCAAGTCCATAATAATATAAAACCGCCAAAAGAGCATCGCAGCCACAAGTATAACCATTAGATTGTCTGACATCAGGAAAGTCTAAAATGGAATTATTTTCTTCTTCTAAAACAAAAGTTTTTTGGGACATATATTTAAAATTAAACGTTTATTATTAAATTATAACAAATTTATAATAAAAAATCTTTTTAAAATTATCTCTATAATAATAAAACAAAAACAACATCGTTTGTAGGAGTTATTTTTTGTTTAATTGGCCGTAAAAGTTGGTAAACTTTTTTGAGAGGATACCGAATGTTTAATAAATAAAAAAACCGCTAATTTTGTTAGCGGTTTAATGTGTTAGTCATTTAATACTAGGGCATGGTCGGTATAATTTCTTTCCGGTCCACAAGAATAATCATCCCCATTAAAAGTATGATACATGCCAGATGGACTATAGAAATTTTTTACGTGTTTTTCCCAGCACAATTTTTTTTTATCCCAATATAAATAGGGTATTGTGTATTCAAATGTATCATTCCATGTTTGTTTGCCAACAGTACCTAAAAAAAACAACCTTTTTTCCTCCCATTCTTCAGGAAAATTCATTTCAGGATGTTCAACAATGTAGTTTAACATGCTAATACCAGGACTTTTTTTACTTAGCGAATCAATAACTTTCATACAATCCTCATTTTTTACACTAAGAAGAGATATTTTGTCGAAATCCAACCTCACAATACCATTTTTCTCGCTACAATAGGCATAATAGTTGCTGCCGAATGTTGCTAAAAAATGTTTTAAATAGTCCTCTCTATTAGTATTTATGAAATGTTCATGACCATATTTCATCCCCAAATCCTTTAATACAACCTTTTTATTTAAAATTTTGCGAATATCAGCTGCTCCGTTGTTCGTGCTAATATATTCTGTCATTTTTTTTACATCATCTAAAGTAAACCCAGCACGACTCAGTGTTTTTGTTAAATCGTTTACAATATTAATAGATTCTAAAGAAAAGGTTTCCATAATATCCTCCGTTTTTTATTAAGTTTTAAAGTTCAATTTGACTAATGTAATTATATATTATATTATTCTAAGTGAGTGGCAAACACCACCACTGACAAGGGGCCTTGTCGGTTAAAAATAATTATTTATGTATCGAGAAGTTTTTGAGGAGTTGGGTTTATCACCCAATGAAGCTAAAATTTATGAGTTTTTAATTAATAATAGAGAAGCGTCTGTCCCCGGCATTGCTATTGATATTAAAGTAGATAAAAGAAACATTTATGATGCCATTCCTAGACTTTTGCATAAAGGTTTAGTTTATCAAATCGCCGGTGGCAAAGAAAATAAATATTCAGCCGTAGAGCCGGCCAAACTTTTAGAACTAATTAGAGAAAAAGAAGCTAGACTTTTAAATGTTTTACCAGAACTCACCGAAAAATATAAAAAAAATTCCAGCAAAGAAATGGTTTACATCTACAAGGGCACCGAGGGAATTAAAAATTATTTGAGAGACGCTTTAAAGGTTGGTAAAGATTTGTATTTTATTGGTGGCAAGGGTGGTTGGTTTGATAAAAAAATTAGTGAGTTTATGACCTACTTTTTAAAAGAAGCTAAAAAGAAGAAAATAAAATTTCATCATATTTTTGATGCTGAAGTAAGAGATAAGGCAACTGACATTCTCCAACATCTTGGCAAGGAATATAAATTTTTTCCACCAAAATATTCAACTACTGGTGGTATCGCAATTTTTGGTGATCATATTGTCACTTTCTCGGGCTTAAGAATAAAAGATGTTTCGGGTGAAGGAACAATTGCGGTTATTGTTAATCAAGAATTAGCCGATTGTTATCGCACTTGGTTTCAGTTTTTTTATGATCATTGTAAAGATTAGTAGACCAGATTTACTGACTTTAATTAGCAAATCATGTTTTTACATTTACACAAAACAAAAAGAGCCGTTAAAGCTCTTTTTGTATACTTAGAACAGCTAATTATAAAAGTGAGTCAATTTTTTTGAGGAAATGTTTTTTTGATTAATAAAAACAAAAATAATTTTTAAATACTCTTGTCGTTACTTGGACTTTTTTCTATTTCTTCTATTGCTTTATTAACATTGTCTAGCATTATTCTGGCTCTATCATAAGATGATTGCCAAAATTCTAATGGTCCAGCCAAGACTTCGGGTACTTTATTAAGTTCATTAAGTTGTTCTCCCGTAAAACTATATGTAAGCTCACCCTTATTATAATGAGTTTTATATTCTTGATATTCCTGGCCATATAATTTATTTTCATGGCGATATGGCTGCCAAATACTATTTAGCTTATCACCTGTTAATAAAACCAAATTCTCAGCATCTGCTCTCTTTTTATATAAATCTAAAAGTAGGTCAATTCTTTTTTCTTTATCATTTCCAATCTCTCTTAGCTTTTGTTTAATAATATCGGGTATGTTTCTGTTCATGCGACTATCGGTATCTAGAACGAATCTTTCGTCACCGTCAAAAAATTCAGTCAAAGATGATTCTTTTACAATATTTTCTCCCTTCATATAGTTGGCAATAACCTTTTCTCTTAAATAATCATTTGCTCTACTATATTTACTCTCTCCCCCTATTATTCCCTTGCCAGGTTCATGAACAACATCAACTCTTTCACCCATTAATTTCTCTTCGCCACTTTTAATATCTTCAATTTTTTTATTATAAACATCGATTAGCTCGTATTCATTATTTAAAATAGCTTCGTTAATAGCTTCTTTTATTAATTCAATATATTCGTTTTTATTATTTGCCATTATTTCTTGAAGAGATTTATTCATTTTTTGAGGTTCTTCTTGTTTGTCTTTATCATTTTCATTTTCAACAATTTCTCCGCCTTTTTTTATTAAATCAATTTTATCCCTTAAAACAGCCGCTTCTTCATAGTTTTCATCATCAACAGCCTTACTCATTAAATTATTCAGATTTTTTATACTTTCCTCTTTTTTAACATCTTCTATGCTTAAGCCTTTTTGATTTTCGAAATTCATATAAATAAGCTATTTAGATTAATAATTAAAATACCAATTAAAATTTCATAAAATTAGCAACTATTAAAACAACGCCTGCGCCCAAGAGACAGCCAGCCATTTTACCAACAGCTGATTTAAGCATAGTTCTTTCTTCCGGGATAAATTTAGATCTTAATTTCTCTGCCATTTGTCCCTCAAATATTCCGGCGATACCATCGGTTATGGCATTGCCAACTACGCCACCAATAATTGCTCCAGCTACTCCAGCAAAGTGAGCACCAAAAATAGCAAGAATGGCCAAAATACCATTATCTATCAAACCAAAGAAGATGTCCGGTAAAATTGATTTTAGGTTTATTTTAAAGGGAATAAGAGAGATAACACAAAGCAGTGCAAGAATAATTAAAACAAATCCCATCCATTTGGCATTATCAACAAAAAATATACTAACAGCGCCAATAACAATACAGAGGGTTAAGATATTTAAGACGGATAGAATAAATTTTTTGTTCATAGTTTTATAATTATAGTTTTGTTATAACTCTATTATAACATAAAATACCCCCAATCGGAGGTGTTTTATTATTGGGGTGCCCAGAGGGAATTGAACCCTCGCTAACGGGACCACAACCCGTCGTTCTACCACTAAACCATGGGCACCATAATTAGCTTTAAAGCATAATAATCTTTATTAACTAAGAAGGTTAATAAAGATTAACTAAACTTTTATTCTAAAATTTATTTGTCGTTACACTTATGACCGCAACAATTACAATCACAACCCAACCAAGAAGCAATCTTTTTAACTTGAGCTGTTTTTGTTTTTGGGGCAGCCTTCTTTTTAGCAACTGTTTTCACTGTGGTTTTCTTTGTAACCATATTTTTGTAATTATTTTATAAATAATTCTGTGCACCCAGAGGGAATCGAACCCCCATAACCAGCTTAGAAGGCTGGTGTTCTATCCATTGAACTATGAGTGCTTAATTGTTTGTTTTATCTTGTTGAATAACTAAGTTATTTAATAGTAAAACAATAACCTTAAATTTATCAAAGCAAAGGATAAAAGTCAACGTAATTTTGTTTTTCCTCTTTGGCGCAAGGCCTCATAAATAATAACGGCGGTACTTACCGAAACATTTAGTGAATCAATTTCTGGTTTCATAGGTATTTTAATACGGTCATCACTAAGTTTTAACCAATCATCACTTAAACCAAAAGCTTCTGTTCCCATGATAATGGCACAAGGTTTTTGCAAATCGGCTTCAAAAATTGTTTTTTTACCACCTGTAGCTGCCGCCAAAGAAATAATTTTATTTTTTTCTAACCAAGTTTTAGTTTCTTTTATGGTTGCAACTACAACCTGTTGGCTAAATATATGACCCATACTAGCTCTAATAACATTGGGGTTATAAATATCGGTTTGGGGTTGGTTAATAATTATGGCATCTACTCCAGTAGCTTTTGCGGTTCTTAAAATAGCTCCAAGATTACCCGGCTTCTCAACATTTTCCAAAATAATAACAAGTGGATTGCTACTTAATTTTATATCATCTAGTGTTAGATGTTTGCCAATAAAAATTGCTAAGTAACCATCAGGATTTTCTTTATAAGTTATTTTAGTAAAAACAGACTTAGTTATGGCAATCTTGTTTACTTCTGGAAAATCAAGACTCTTTTCTTTTATTAACTCTGGACAACAAAATAAAGAAGATAGAGCAAATCCGTGTCGTAAGGCTTCGTTTATTTCTCTTTTGCCCTCTACGACAACCAAGTTTTTTTCTTTTCTTTGAGCAGATTTTTGAAGATGTATTAATTCTTTTATTTTCGGATTTTGAGTGCTAGTAATTAATTCCATACTTTGGGTTAGTAAATAATATTCATTAATATTATATCACATCGTTTTTCGGATTGACAAAATTTTTTAAATTAGCTAATATTAATATATAAATTTATGAGAATACAAGCAGGAAAATTATATTTTAGCTACTTCTGGTTTTTTAAGAACCGGCTTTTGCTTGTATTTTAATCATGGAGTAGTACTAAACGACGAAAAATAAATTAAAATATAGACAAAAGTCGATTCAAAAGAATCGACTTTTTTGTTTGTTCATTAAAATAGAATATTGATTTTTAGAGTAGTAAAAACAGTAAAGATAATATAAATTGTATAACTAAATTAATTTAA
>JALOQQ010000006.1 GCA_025453315.1 Planctomycetota bacterium | reverse complement strand
ATTTCATAAAAAGCTAAATAATTTATAAATGTCTGATAAAATATTCCAATTAAAATCTGAGTTTGAGCCGGCTGGTGATCAGCCTACGGCTATCAAAAAATTATTACAAGGTCTAAACAAAGATTTGTCTTTTCAGACTCTTTTAGGTGTTACCGGTTCGGGAAAGACTTTTACTATTGCGAATATTATTAAAGAGTTAAATAAACCAGTTTTAGTAATGGCCCCCAACAAAGCCTTAGCCGCTCAGCTTTATCGCGAATATAAGAATTTTTTTCCTAATAATGCAGTTCATTATTTTGTTTCTTATTACGACTATTATCAACCAGAAGCTTATTTACCAATTACTGATACTTATATAGAGAAAGAAGCAATGATTAATGAAGAGATTGATCGCTTGCGTCACGGCGCCACCTCGGCCCTTATGACTAGACGTGACGTTATTATTGTCGCCTCTGTTTCTTGTATTTATAATTTAGGTATCCCGACAACTTATTTAGAGTCGACTTTGCATTTGGAAAAAGGCAAGCCCATGGTTCGTGGCGATTTAATAAGTCAATTAATAAAAATTCAATTTGAACGTACTAATAATGATGTGAATCGCGGAGAATTTAGGGTTAGGGGTGATGTTTTGGAGGTGCGTCCCATGTCAGAAAATATTATTTATCGTATTGAACTAGATGGACAAGTGGTTTCGAAATTATCTGTCGTTGATAATGTTACTAAAAATATTTTAGAAGATTTGTCAGAAATAATTATTTTTCCGCCCAAACATTTTGTCTCTACTCATCCGCAAATTGAACAAGCAATTAAAAATATTAAAGAAGAATTAGAAGAACGTTTAGCCTATTTTAATAAAGAAAAGTTATATTTAGAGGCTGAACGTTTAGAGCGCCGTACGCGTTATGACATGGAAATGCTTCACAGTCTTGGTTATTGTCATGGTATTGAAAATTATTCTCGTCATTTAACTGGCAAGTTGGCTGGCGAAGCTCCTGATTCTTTATTAGCCTATTTTCCTTGGGTTAATGGTAAACCGGATTTTTTAACAATTATTGATGAGTCGCATATTGCTGTGCCGCAAATTCGTGGCATGTATGCTGGAGATAGGGCGCGTAAGGAAACTTTAATAAAATATGGTTGGCGTCTACCGTCGGCTTTAGATAATCGTCCTCTTAAATTTAATGAGTTTGAAAAAAGAGTAGGGCAAATTATTTTTACCACTGCTACTCCCGGTGAATTTGAAACCAAAAATTCTCAAGCTATAGCTGAACAAATTATTAGGCCCACTGGATTAATTGATCCAGAAATAGAAGTGCGACCAGTATTTGATAAAGAAACTAATTATAGTCAGATTAATGACGTAATGAGAGAAGTGGAAAAAATCGCAGCTTCCGGAGAAAGAGCTATTATCAATACTTTAACTAAAAAACAAGCTGAGGAGTTAGATCAATATCTACAGTCCAAGGGTTTTAAGAGTAATTATTTGCATTCAGACATTAAAACTTTTGAACGTACGGAAATATTAAAACATTTTCGAGAGGGTAAATTTGATGTTTTAATTGGTGTTAATTTATTGCGTGAAGGTTTGGATTTGCCAGAAGTAACACTAGTGGCAATTTTAGATGCTGATCGTGAAGGGTTCTTGCGTAGTCAAACTTCTTTAATGCAAACCATGGGTCGCGCCGCTAGAAATGTGAGCGGAAAAATTATTTTATATGCCGATACTATTACCGCTTCTATGGAAAAAGCTATTGCCGAAGTAGAGCGTCGTCGCGAAAAACAATTAGCTTATAATAAGAAGTACAACATTACTCCCAAAACTATTATTAAAAAAATTGAAGATATGTTGGATGTTGCCGAAAAATAAAGATATTTTATTATAAAAAGCTATTAAATATTGGCTTAAAATCAATCGTCAAAAGACGGTTGATTTTATTTTTGTAGGTAAAATAAAGCTACTAATTAAAGATTAATGTTTAGTTACTTTAAGTATTTAAATTAAGAAGAAAATATGCTATTATTTTAATGAAAAATATTGATTAATTTATTAAATTATATGGATAAAAAATATCCTAAAGTTGGTTTGGGGGTTATGATTCAAAATGAAAAAGGGGAGGTGCTTTTGGGCTTGCGTCAAGGGTTTTCTCATGGTACTGGAGAATGGTGTTTTCCTGGTGGTAGTTTGGAATTTGGTGAAACAATAATAGAGTGTGCTAGGCGCGAGGCCAAAGAAGAAGTGGGTTTAGATTTAGGAGAAATGGAATTAATTTCTTTGGCTGACGAGATGCGTTATATTGAAAGTCATGATAAGCATTATGTTAATATTGGCGTTAAAGCTAGATACTTAGGTGGGGAAGTAAAATTAATGGAACCAGATAAATTTGTTGAATGGCGTTGGTTTGCTTTAGATTCTTTACCGGGTTCACTTTTTGAGGGCACGGAATTAATGTTGAATAATTTTAGAAATAATATTATTTATAAAAATTAATTATATGAAAGCAGCTATTATTGATATTGGCACTCAAAGTATTAAATATTATATTTTTAATATTGAGAAGCACAGTAGAAAAATATTACATTTTGAAAGATTTTCCGCCGCTAATTTAGGTGGTTTGGATTATATTAGTGATGAAGCTATGGAGAGGGGACTCATAATATTGAAAGAAATTTTTTTAAATAATAAAAAAGAGGAAATTGAATTCGTTAGAATATTAGGCACAGATGTTTTGCGGAAGTCTAAAAATGTTATTGATTTTATTGAGAAAGTTAAGAACATTTTCAATGTTAATGTAGAAATAATTTCGCAAGATGATGAGGCAAAATATCTTTTCCAAGGATTTACGGATTTAATTCCGGATAATTTTTCTTTGGCCGCTGTTAATATCGGTGGTGGTAGTACGGAATTTGTTTGGGGAGAAAAAAATAAATTTTCTGGTTTTTTAAAGATGCCTTTTGGTGCTAAATATTTAAAACAACTTTTTTCTGATGAGGTGGGGAAGACTAACTGGGAAGAAATGGAACAATATTTAGCCGAAAAAATTCCAGTAGATGAAAACTTGCATATTAATAATCTATTTATTACCGGCGTTCTTTCTTTTATTGATAGTATAAAAGAAAAATTAAACTTAGTTTACGAACTTAGTGATATAATTAATCATCCTTTTAAGATTAGTCATTTAGAATATCGTCATTTTGTGGAAACTTTACGCCAAACCCCGCTTAGTGAATTAAAAGCTATTTATAAAATTGATCCTGATTTTTGTGACCATGTGGCGGTTGGGCAATCGGTTTATTTAGCGATTGCTGAAAAATTAGGAGTTCGTTGGATTATTCCTAGTAATAATGATTTGGCCGATGGCGCAATTAAAGAGGAGAATAAATAGATTAAAATAAATATTCTTTTATAAAAAAACGAGTTTATATAAAAAAGAATAGAATAAATTTTATTAGTAAAAGATAGATAAAATATAAAAAAAATAACCCTGGTGCGAACTAGGGTTATTTGTTTTTTAACTATCTGTTTTTATTTTTAATCTTAGGAATTAAGATACTTATTTAAAACCTAAGAAACTTTCAAGAAAGATCCAATAGCCTTTTAAGAGAAGTTGTATTTTTCACAATGTTCTCTGGCGTTTTGTGCCATTTTTAACCAAGGAGCAGCTAACCATTCTTTATCTAACTCTTTTGGTAAATAAGCCCATTGGTATTTAAAGGTTGCTCTTTCCGGATGAGGCATCATAATTAAATGTCGACCAGTGCGATCAGATAACCCAGCTGCACCCAAGAATGAACCATTAGGATTATGCGGATACATTTCTGTGGGTTCATGATTGTAATCTACATACTGCAAAGGAATTAAGTTTTCCCGAATAATTTGTTTTTTTATTTCTTCATTAGGGAATTCTAGCCTTCCTTCGCCATGAGCACTCCAAATACCTAAAACCGACCCTTCCATACCATTTAGCCAAATAGAACCACCATTGATTTTTATTAAACTCCAACGTGATTCAAAAAGCATCTATTTTATTTTTTACTTTTTGATTAAATAAAATATTAGCCGCCCAACCCTTAGCACTACCAAAAGTATCGGAATAAGAAAAGCCACCAACGAAAGCCGCCACACGGAATTGTTTTAAATCCAAATCAGTTTCTGCTAAATCCTTAATAAGAACATCGCAGGGTTCAAAGCCGGCCGCATAAAACCAAGCTGCCATTTCGCGTTCACCATTACTACCTTTTCCTCTTACTATAGCCGCTTTTATTTTATCCTTTTTGTTAAGGATAAATTTTGGCGTCAGAGAGGGCGTGAAGGTACTATGGTAATGCAAGCCTCTGGTTTGTAATTGATAAACTTCTTGTTCCAGGGCTTTAGCCAAATCTTTGATTTGTATTTTTTCTAAAGCATTGCTCGTGGCTTCAAACCATTTGCGTAACAGGGAGCGATCAAAATGTTCAACTTGCTTGGGAGATTGATTTTTTTCTGCTAAGTGAATATTTAAATTATTATGCACATCAGTAACACCGATTTCTTCAAAAGGAACATTTAATCCATATAGGATATTTTTAATTTGCTTTTCCTTTTGCGGCAGATATTCAATTACCCAGCCCGCTTCTTGGCTAAAAAGAAATTCAATCAAGCTGCAATTATGATGAATTAAATGAGATTTATCGTCATGATTATTGTGACTGGTTTTAAGGTTTAAAATTAAATCAATTCCACCTTTTCCGGCCAGCAACATTTCAGTGATAGTGGTTATAAATCCGCCATCGCTAATGTCATGAGCTGATAAAATCAAATTTTTATCAATAAATTTTTGCATAGCCTCACCACCTTTTACTAAGGTTTTAGGATTATCAATGTCAGGTGCTTCATCGCCAATTTGTTTATAGACATTAGCTAAAGCAGAGCCACCTAAGCGTTTTTTGCCTCCACTAGGATCAATTAGTAATAATTTACTTTCACCCGGTTTTTTAATATCAGGTGTTACAAATTTTTTGGTATTTCCCATTGGCGCGTACATTGTGACTACTAAAGTACAAGGAGACTTAACAATTTTCGTTTCATCTTCAGGATTAAGAGTGTGCATTGACGAACTGTCTTTGCCACCATTTATTGGTACGCCAATTTCCAGAGAAAAATCGGAAGCAGCTTTTACAGCCTGATAAAATCTAGCACCCTCATCTTCTAATTTTGGTGAGCCCATCCAATTAGCCAACATTTTAATATCAGAATTTTTGGTGTAGAGAGCGCAATTTAAATTAGTATAGGCTTCAGCTATCGACATCCTTATACCAGCTTGATGATTAACCAGACCAACAGTCGGTTGTTCACCAATAGCTGATACTTCACCAACTTCATCAAAATAACTTTGTTTTTCAATAGCCATGTCTGCTACCGGAATTTGATAAGGACCAACGCATTGTTGTTGTACTACTAAACCCCCGACACTACGATCAACTTTATTTACCAAGTAAGCTTTTGATCCTACACCCAATACTGATAAAACTTTTTTAATCATATCTCCTATTTTTTCTTCGGGTATGCTAAGTGCTTGCAGTGCTCTAGTCTTGGTTTGGAAGGAAAAAGTTTTTTGCGGCTTTTTTTCTAAAATTTGTTTTAGATCTAAGTCAACAATTTTTTGTCCTTCTTTATTAACTACAACTAATCTTCTTTGTTCATCAATTTCTCCCAATTCTTCCAAAGAGCCATCTTCGCGTTTACAAATCTTTTTAAATATTTCCAGTCCATCTTTCTCTAATAATAGAGCAAGGCGTTCTTGATATTCAGCGCTCCATATTTCTAAATCGGACATAGTCTTATCACCCAAAACAATATTGCCAATATTAATGTAGCCGCCAACCGGAGCAATAAGCTCGGTAAGAACATTGCCTGGTCCACCGGCACCTTGATCGTGAATAGCTTTAATGGGATTATTTTTTTCTAGTTCGACACAGGCACGAATAATATTGTCAATTACTCTACCCATAGCACCATTACCACGTTGTACGGCCTTCATATCCAGAGTAGAACTATTTTCTCCTTGTCCGACACTGGAAGCGCCACCACCACCTAAGCCAATATTGTAGGCTGGGCCACCGATTTGAATAATTTTCATTCCTTTTTTAGCAGTTTCTTTTTTGATATGACGCAAATCAATTTGACCAGAGCCATAAACCCAAAGAATTACTTTTTGGTACTCAATTCTACCTTGCGGTAATCTTAAACCAAAGGAACGATTAAATCCCAAAATAAGCGGCTTGCCATACTTATTTCCATAATCGCTGTAGCCATCAGTACCTTTAATTAAAACTTCAAGGCCAGTGCTAATGCTTTTAGGATAAGTAAAGCTAGGATCTTCCCAAGGAAGCGGATATCCGGGTATATAAAGATTACCCACAGCGACTCCAGCTCCAACAGCAGTTAATAATCCACCAATACCAGTAGCAATTATATCCCTGGTCATACCACCTTCGCCGGTTTCTGCTCCTGGAAAAGGAGCAACGGTACTTGGAAAATTGTGAGTTTCCGCTTTAGCTGTTAAATGCAAAGGAACTTTTTTTAATTCCAAGGGCGAGGCTTGTCCAGGGTTCTTGGGATAAAGCATTAAAACATGTGTTTTAGCTCCAAGAATAGCACTAGAATTGTCGTGATAAGCAATTAAATTACTGAATTTGCTATTAGCGGCTTCATTTAAGGTCTTTTTTATCAGTTCCATAAGTGTTAGCGGCATAACCTCTCCATCAATAATTATTTTGCCGTTAAAAAGAGGATGCCGACAATGTTCGGAATTGGTTTGACCAAGAAAGAATATTTCAACATTAGTTGGATTACGTTTTGCTTTAGTAAAAAGCTCTACATAATAATTCATGTCAGAAGCATCTAACCCAATACCCAGTTCTTTATTAATTTTTTCTAGCGCTTCAACACCTTCTTCCAAAACTGGTACAGTGTAAGTTGGTCGCGGAGCAACTTGGTTACCCCAAAGAGCTTTGAATAAATAATTTGGAGCATAAACAAGTTCTAAGGCCGGATCACAATTCTGCTTAATAAATTCTTCTTTCTTTTCTTTTTCTATTAAGAAACATTTAATGTGTACTACCTTTTCAACTTTAATGCCGCAGTCACTCAAAATATTAAAAGCAATTTCCGACCAAGGAGGCAGGAATTTTGCTTGCGGACCAATAAAGACTAATTCTTTATTGTGTTCCGAAGGAAAGAAGGAGGAGCAAGAAAAATTTTGGGGGGAAAAAGTTTTTCCCAGAATCCATTCTACAATTTTTCTATCCTCTGGTTCTTCCAAATTAGCACTCATGAGAAATAAATTCTCTTCATGATCGTTAACTTTTTGGAAAAAAGCATACTCTCTCATTTCGACATTTTCTTTCAAGTTCTTCATGTTCGTCAAATTTAAATTATTACTATTAATTTTTATCTTTTTATTGTCAAACAACATATTACACTCGGGCAAAAAAGATGCTCGAGTATAACTGTTAATACTATAATTTTATAGGTTATAAGTCAATTTATTATTAAGATTTTAAATTATTGGTCTTTTTTATTATTAATTGGCTTATTTTAAACAATAAAAAAATAAGCAAACTAAGATCTTTAGATTGATTTTAACTACAGAAAAGGGTATTATAATGAATATTAGGTAGTTAAAAGATAACCAATAATTAACTTTAATAAAAAGATAATTAACCTTTATGAGCAGATTAGAAAAAATTTTCAATTTTTTACACGCCGTTGAGCCACTTAAATCAACTTTACGTTATATTACTTTAAAAAGTGGTCGCACTGAATCTAGTGCCGAGCATTCTTGGCGTTTAACACTTTTAGTGATGCTTGTTAGTGAAGAATTAAAATTGAAAATTAATACTCTCAAAGCAATTAAAATAGCTTTAGTGCATGATATTGCCGAAGCGATAACTGGTGATATTGATTACGTCCAAATCAACAATGGCGAATACACTAGAGAGGAAAAACAGAAATTGGAATTAAAGGCCATGAAAAAATTACAAAAAAAATTACCTCCAGATTTTGGGCAAGAGATTTTTTCTCTTTGGCAAGAATATGAAGAGAAGAAAACTAAAGAAGCTAAATTTGTTAAGGCTTTAGATAAAATAGAAACTACTTTTCAATTAACTGAAAGTGGTTATGAAACTTGGGATTATAGCGGTCTTATTGCTAATTATTCAGATTCTTCTATGGAATTATGCCCAGAGTTGTTACCGGTCTTAAAATTAGTAAAAAATAAATTAAAAGCTGAATTTAAAAAAGGTAGGATTACTTGGCATAAAGAATATGATCAGGTTTTTAAAAACAAAGCTATTAAAAATAATTAATTAAATAATTAAAACAAATTTTCTATATATGTCTTTACAAAAATTAGGAGAAAAAGTTAATAATTTAGAAGATAATATTGGTTTAAGTATTGATGATGTTCTTAATAAGCTTACTCAAGAATTGGGGGAGTTTAATGATGCTGTACAAAAATATCGTGGTCGCTATTGCCGAGAAAAAACTTTAGATTTAAAAAAAGTTGAGGATGAGTTAGGGGACTTATTAACCAATATTATTTCCTTGGGCCATCGTTTGGGTGTTGATGTTAATAATATTGAGTTTTTTATTAAAAATACTATTTCCAAGTTTGAAGAGCGTCAGGAATTATATAAAAAGAATTTAGAATAGAAATAAGTTAAAAAAGTAATAGGGATAAATTTAAATGTAATAGAAACAGGTTTTAATGATGTTTGTAAATAATATGAATATTGAATACGAAGCAACTTATAGCAATATTAATAAAGAAGAAATGCGTTCTCGTTTGCAAGTTCTTGGTGCTAAATTAGTAAAGCCAGAATTTTTACAAAAACGTGTTGTTTTTAATTTACCTAAGGGGCACGAAGGGGAGCACACTTTTATTAGAGTGCGAGATGAACAAGATAAAATTACTATGAGTTATAAAGAAGTTTTTAGCTCCGGGCACATAGAGGACCAAAAAGAAATTTGTTTAACAGTTGATAATTTTCAAGAAGCGGTTTTGTTTTTAAGAACTATTGGTTGCCAAGAAAAATCTTATCAAGAAACTAAAAGGGAATTATGGAATTTAAATGGTGTTGAGATAACTATTGATGAATGGCCATTTCTTGAACCAGTTATTGAAATAGAGGGAAAAAACGAAGCAGAAGTTCAGAGTGTTTGCGAGCAATTGGGCTTTGATTATAGCCAAGCTCATTTTGGTTCAATTAGTAAACAATATGTTGATAAATATCATATTTCCTATGAGATTATTAATCAAAAAATGCCTCGTTTGACTTTTGAAGATGAGAATCCATTTTTATCATACCCTAATAGTCGTTAAGTAAATTTTTATTTTTTTGCCAGTAGCTTACTTGCTTAGTTGTTATTTATTGTTTTTTTGTTAGTCTATTAGTTGTAAAAATATGTCTGAAGAAAAAATTATTGTTCATGGCGCGCGCATGCATAATCTAAAAAATATTAATGTTGAAATACCTCATAATAAATTAACGGTTATTACGGGTGTTTCTGGTTCTGGTAAATCATCTTTGGCTTTTGATACTATTTTTGCCGAAGGACAAAGGCAGTATGTCGAGTCTTTATCGCCTTATTTTCGTCAATTTTTAGGACAAAAAAAACCGGCCGATGTTGATGAAATTATTGGTTTAGCCCCTTCAATTTCTATTGACCAGAAAGCCCTGTCTCACAATCCGCGTTCTACCGTCGGCACTTTAACTGACATTTATGATTATTTAAGAGTTTTGTATTCTCGTGTTGGCGAGGTATTTTGTCCAGATTGCGGTCATAAAATTGAAAAATTATCTTTAGAAGAAATGGTTGATATTATCATTTCGCGTGCTAAGGAAAATAATAGCCCCTATGTAATTATTTTGTCGCCGGTAATTATGGATAGAAAGGGAGAATATTATCAGTTACTTTATGATTATTTTAATTTAGGTTATAGCGAGGCTAGAATAGACGGTAAAATTCATAATTTACGCGAGCAAATAAAATTAGCTCCTAGTAAAAAACATAGCATTGAAATTATCATTGATAAGGTAATGATTTCCGATGATGGTCGTTTGTTTGAGGCAGTAGAAAATGCCTTGCAATATAGTAAAGGTTTGGTGATTGCCCAACTAGGAGAAGTTACTGAAAATATTAGTCTTAACATTGATACTAATAAAATTATTAAAAAGATTCCGGAAAAAAAGATTTCAGTTAAAGAAAATAAAGAATTTTTACTTTCCTCCAGTTGGACTTGTCCAAATGATAATTTTGCTTTTCCTGAACTCGAACCACGTTTATTTTCTTTTAATTCGCCTCACGGCGCCTGCGATTCCTGTAGTGGTTTGGGTAAAATCGGTTTTTTTGCTGACCAAGTTTGTCCAAAATGTGAAGGAAAACGTTTGCGGCCAGAAGCCTTAGCTATTCGTATTAACAAAAAAAATATTGCCGAAGTTTGTCATTTAGCTATTGATGATGCTTATGATTTTTTTCAAGGCTACTATAAAAAAATGACTAAAAGGGAGTTGATTATTGCTGAGGGAGTTATTAAACAAATTATTAACCGTTTGGAATTTTTATTAAAAGTTGGTTTAGATTATATTTCCTTAGACCGTGAAGCCGAAACACTTTCTGGTGGGGAAGCACAACGCATTCGTTTGTCTTCGCAAATTGGTTCTCATTTATCGCGTACTTTATATGTTTTAGATGAGCCGACTATTGGTTTGCATGAACGCGATACCGATCGTTTAATTAGCACGCTTAAAACTTTGCGTGATAAAAATAATACCGTGGTTATTGTTGAGCATGATGAACGTACTATTTTAGAGTCGGATTATTTAGTTGATATGGGGCCGCTGGCCGGTGTGCATGGCGGGGAAGTGATGGCTAGTGGAATAACGCAAAGTTTATTAAAAGAGGGTAATAAAAAATCTTTAACCTTACAATACTTACGAGGCGAAAAAAATATTTCTTTGCCACGCGATCACCGTCGTCAAAATCACGGTTGGTTAAAAATTAAAGGAGCGAGAGCTAATAATCTTAAACAAGTTAATGTCGAAATTCCGCTCGGTCGTTTAATTGGTATTAGTGGTGTTTCTGGTTCTGGTAAATCGTCTTTACTTTATGATGTGTTATATAAAAATATTCATAAATTAAAAACCCAGCCAGTTAGTAAAGTTAAATTAGAGGATGTTACTGAAATCAAAGGCACAGAACATTTAAATAAAATCGTAGTTATTGATCAATCACCAATTGGTCGCACGCCACGCTCTAATCCCGCTACTTACACTGGTATTTTTACGCCGATTCGTGATTTTTTTGCGGCTTTGCCAGAAGCACGAGAAAGAGGATTTACTATTTCTCGTTTTTCCTTCAATCGTCCTGGTGGTCGTTGCGAAGCTTGTGAAGGAGCTGGTTCCAATTTAATTGAAATGCATTTTTTGCCGCCAGTTTTGGTAGAATGTGAAGTTTGTCATGGTAAACGTTTTAATCGTGAAACTTTACAAGTTAAATATAAGAATCATAATATTGCTGACGTTTTAGATTTAACTATTGATGAGGCGATTGATTTGTTTATTGATAATTATTTTATTGCCGATAAACTTAAAGTTCTTCAAGCTGTTGGTTTGGGATATATTAAATTGGGTCAATCAGCCACTACTCTTTCGGGTGGCGAAGCGCAACGTATAAAAGTAGCTAAAGAATTAACTCATACTCTAGGACAAAGAACTTTATATTTATTAGATGAACCAACAACCGGTTTGCATTATTATGATATTGAGCTATTACTTCATGTTTTAAATAAATTAGTAGAAAAGGGAAATACGGTTTTAGTAATTGAACACAATATGCATATGCTTAAATCTATGGATTATCTGATCGATCTTGGTCCAGAAGGTGGTGATAAGGGCGGACGTATTGTGGCTTCTGGCACCCCGGAAGAAGTAGCTAGGGAAGACCAGAGTTGGACTGGGCAGTATTTAAAAGATTATCTAAAGAAAGGGTGAAATTTTTTTAAAAAAAATACGGAGTCAACTTTTACAAGTGACTCCGTTATATATCCTTACTTATGTAATGTTTTTTTCTTTCCTCCTTTTTATCCTTTTTATTATTTATGTGAACGCGTTCGCGGTCGAGATTTTGTAAAATTGAGCTCTTAATTTTACAAATTGACGGCTATTTTCGTTCCTGTTTTTTTACCTTATTTGATTGGTAATGCTTTTTAGGTAATTATGACCTTAAACATTAAACGTCAAACAAGTCATTGGTTGGGGAAAGAAGTTTGAGATTGTGGCTAATCTCTTATTTGGCAGTAGGTGATCGTACCACGGCGTAAAATTTTGTGCTCTCATTTGCAAGATGTGAGCGGTTAATATTTATGTTTTTTTGTGAACCAATAGGTTCACTGAATTTATTACCCCTCTGCATTTGGGGTTTTACTGGTATTGCTTCGCCCTGGAAGGTTTAATCTCGAGGCACCAGCATTTTGTTGATTTATATAATAATATAAATACTGTATTTTGTCAATAGTTTGTTGTGTATAACTTTTTTATTAATTTTTGTCAATAAGTATAAGCTCTAATATATGAATTTTATTACTAATTTAAAGGATAAATTAAAGAATATACCAAAGACTCCTGGGGTCTATTTTTGGCTTGATGACAAGGGAAAGCCCCTTTATATTGGTCGTGCCACTAGTTTGAAACAAAGATTGTCTCAATATTTTCAAAAACGCATTGACTCGCGTATCGCGGAAATGGTTACTTTAGCTAGAGATTTAAAATGGCAAAGCACGGACACGGTTTTAGAATCCATAATTTTAGAAGCTAATTTAATAAAGAAACATTGGCCTAAATATAATGTTAAAGACAAGGATAATCGTTCTTTCGTTTATATAGTAATTTCTTCTGGTGATTATCCAAGGCCAATTATTATTCGCGGACAAGATCTAAAAAAATTTCCCGAACAGAAATTTAAAATTTTTGGCCCCTATCAAACCTATACTTTAATTCAAAATGCCCTTCGTATTATTCGCCGCGTTTTTCCTTATAGTAATTGTCAGCCTTTGAGTGGCAAGGCCTGTTTTGATTATCAAATTGGTCTTTGTCCGGGTACTTGTTTGGGAACGATTTCTTCCCAAGAATATCAGAAAAATATTAAAAATATTTGTCTACTTTTAGCTGGAGAAAAAAAGAGATTATTACAAAATTTAATTAAAGAAAATCCGGATAAAATTAGGGCTCTAGAACATATTCAGGAAGTTTCACTTCTAACGCGTGATAATGATTTAAGTTCACCACAACTAAATCGTATCGAGGGTTATGATATTTCTCATTTAACAGGAAGGGAAACCTATGCTTCTATGGTGGTTGTTAGTAATGGTCAAATTGATAAAAAAGAATATAGATTATTTAAGATTAAGAAAGCTCCGGCCGGTGATGATGAGCGTGCTTTACAAGAAGCTCTGTGGCGTCGCTTTGAGCATCAAGATTGGCCACGTCCTGATTTATTAATGATTGATGGCGGTAAACCACAAATTGATTTTGTTTTTAAAATTTTAGAAGAAAAAAACATTCGTGTGCCTATTGTCGGTATTTCTAAATTGGGTGGCGATAAATTAGTTTTTTCTCGTGGCGTAACTAGTGATTTTAAGAAATTAGCGGCCAGTATAAAAATAACTTTATTACAGGTTAGGGAAGAAGCTCATCGTTTTGCTGTTAAAGCTGGTCGTAAGGCTCGTAGTTTTAAATCTGTTTTAAGAAATAATACTAGTTTTAAGAAATAATAAATGATACAATTTTACCAAGCTTATTAGAAATTTAAAAAAATATGGAACAAGACAAAAAAACAGAAAATAAAGACGCTTTGCCAGCGGCGGAGTACGTTTTAAAATCAGTTACTGAGGTTTTGGAAATTTTAAAAACTTCTCCTCAGGGTTTAACTAATGAACAAGTTGCGGAACGTTTAAAAAATTACGGCCCTAATGAATTAGTGGCTAAAAAGAAAAAAACTTGGTTGAAAAGATTTTTTCTTAAATTTGCTAGTCCTTTAATTATTATTTTGCTTATTACCGGCACCCTTTCTCTGACTTTTGGCGATAAACGTTCGGCAGTTATTATTTACTTAATGATTGTTCTTAGTATTGTCATGGATTTTTTTCAGGAATATAAATCAGAAAAAACCGTTGAAAAATTAAAAGAAAAGGTAGTGACTAAGGTTGAAGTTTTACGTTCTGGAAAAAAGGAATGTCTTAAAGTCTCTGAACTTGTTCCTGGTGATATTGTTTGTTTATCGGTAGGTTCAATTATTCCAGCCGATGCTCGTATTATTTCTTCTGATGATTTTTTTGTTAATGAATCTAGCTTGACTGGCGAAGCTTTTCCGGTTGGTAAAGATTTTTCTTCTTCAGTAGAATTTAAAAATGAAATTAGTGCTCAAAAAAACTTAGTTTTTTTAGGAACTAATGTGGTTAATGGTTATGCGCAAGCCGTAGTTATTAATACTGGTTTTCATACCGTTTTTGGTAAGATAGCTAAGAATTTAGAGGAAGCCGAAGAAGAAACTGAATTTGAAAAAGGCGTTAGGGGTTTTGGTGTTTTAATTACTAAAATAATTTCTAGTTTAGTGATTATTATTTTTTTCCTTAATTCTTTTGTTGCTGGTCATAGTCTTTTTGATTCTTTAATGTTTTCCTTGGCGCTAGCCGTTGGTTTAACTCCAGAACTCTTGCCAATGATAATGTCTATTACTTTAGCCCGTGGTTCTTTAAGTATGTCTAAACACGGTGTTATTGTTAAGCGTTTAAATTCTATTCATGATTTTGGCGGTATGAATATTTTGTGTACTGATAAGACCGGCACCCTAACCGAGAATAATATTGAATTAGTAAAACATGTTGATATTTATGGCAATAACTCGGACAAACTTCTTGATTTTGCTTATTTAAATAGTTATTTTCAGTCAGGTATTGAGAATCCTTTGGATGATGCCGTTTTAAAAGTTAACGACAAGATTGTTATTAAGGAATATCAGAAGATTGATGAAATTCCTTTTGATTTTATTCGTCGTCGCCTCTCTATTGTTGTCGAAAAAGAAAGAGAATATTTTTTAATTAGTAAAGGAGCTCCGGAAGAAATTTTAACTATTGTTAATTCTTATGAGGATAATGGGCAGTTAAAGGACTTTACAGCAGAAATGAAAGAGGCGGCCCAAAAGGAATATAATAGTCTTAGCGCTGATGGTTTTCGTGTTTTGGCTTTGGGTTATAAAAAAGTAACAGTTAAAAATAAATATCAAATAAGCGATGAAGGTGAATTAATTCTTTTAGGTTTTATGGCTTTTTTAGATCCACCTAAGTATCAAGCTAAAGAAGCGATTGATATTTTAGAAGCTCAGGGAATAGAGATTAAAATTATTACCGGCGACAATGATTTAGTTACTAAGAAAATTTGTAGCGAGGTTGATGTTAAAGTTAAGGGTATTCTTATTGGTGAAGAGTTAGAGAAAATGAGTGAAGAAGAGTTAAAACAAAGAGTTAATGAAGTGACTATTTTTGCTCGTATTTCTCCAGAACAAAAGGGAAGAATTGTTTCTTCATTACGTAGTAATGGTTTTTGCGTTGGCTATATGGGCGACGGTATTAATGACGCTCTTCCTCTAAAACGCGCTGATGTTGGTATTTCGGTAAATAATGCTGTTGACGTTGCTAAGGAGGCGGCTGATTTAATTTTATTGACCAATGATTTAAAGGTTTTGTCTCTGGGTGTAACTGAGGGTCGTAAAACTTTCGGTAATACCATGAAATATATTTTAATGGGTTTAAGTTCTAATTTTGGTAATATGTTTTCCGTGGCAGTTGCTTCATTTTTATTGCCATTTTTACCGATGCTTCCCATACAAATTTTGTTAAATAATTTCTTGTACGATTTTTCTCAAATTACCATTCCTACTGATAATGTTGATCCTGAGTATGTTGAGAAACCAAAGCGTTGGAATAATAAACTAATTAAGCGCTTTATGATTCTGTTTGGCCCAATTAGTTCCTTGTTTGATATTATTACCTTTGTGGTTATGTATTTTGTTTTTTCCGCCAATGCTTCTTTATTTCAAACGGGTTGGTTTTTAGAATCTTTAGCTACTCAAACCTTGGTTATCTTTATTATTCGTACGCGTTTAATTCCTTTTGTACAAAGTCGTCCCGGAAAGTATTTAGTCTTTTCCGTTGTTTCTATAGTTGTTTTAGCTTTTATTCTACCTTTTACTTCTCTCGGTTCTTATTTTGGCTTCACTCCGATTTCTTTATCCGTATTCGGCGCCATTACTTTAATTGTGTTAGTCTATTTATTGTTAGTACAAAAACTAAAAGCTTTAATTTATAAGAAATATTTTGCCTAAATTAAATTTTTAAACTAAATACTGTTTTTTTAAAAAAAAGACTTCTTTAGAGAAGTCTTTTTTATTTTTATGTTTAATGAAAAATAAGTTTACTTAAATACGATAAGCTTTGAAGATAATAATTATTTGAGATAATATTATTGCTATTTAAAAATATTTTTTATTTTTTCAATTAATATTTCCGGCGTGGTTGTTCCTTTAAATAAATAGTCGTTAGCGCCCATTTTTTTAGCCCTTTCTCTATCTTGCTCGGTGTTAAGGTTGGTAAGAATAATAACCGGAATATTTTTAGTAGTAGAATTGTTTTTTATTTTTTCTAATAAATCCCAACCCTGTTCAGCAACAGTATAAATAAAATCATCATTGGTGTTTTGTGGTATGACTATGTCTAAGAGAATAACATCTATTTTTTCATTTTGTATTTTTTTCCAGGCCTGTTCTGTTTCTCCGGCTAACTCCACATTAAAACCTTGTCGTTTTAAATATAGAATATAGGTGTCAGCTAGGAACTGTTCGTCTTCTACTAGTAAAATATTTTTAGGATTTTCTGGTATTTTATTAGCCGATTTTGTTTGTCGTTCGACATCAGGGAATGAACTGTGATGCCAAGTTTTATTTTTAACAGAAATTGGTAGACTAGGATCATAAATTGGTAAAATAACGCTAAAAGTTGAACCATGGTTAACTTCGGTTTTTTCTAAAATTATTTCACCATTATTAGCTTCAATTATTTTGCGGGCAATATATAATCCTAAGCCAGAACCATTAACGTGATAATTAGTAGACTTAATGCCGCGAGAGAATTTTTTGAATAATTTTTCCTGATCTTTTTGATTTATGCCAATACCACTATCTTCAATTAATATTTTTACGTATTTTTTATTTTCCGTTATTTTATCAAATGAGGAAATTACTAAAAAAGAAACACGCACCCCACCTTCTAAAGTATAAAAAATAGCATTATCTAGGATGTTGGATAGAGCATGAGAAATTTGTTTAGCATCACAAAAGACTTCTGGCAAATTCTTGTTTGGCTCTAATATTTCTATTTTTAGATTACGGTTTTGCACCATAGTCATGCTCTTTTTTTCTTCCACCAGTGATTCAATTACCTTTTGAATAGTTGTTATCTCCGGCCTCATTTTTAAACGTTCGCCTTCTAGAGCAAAGGCGTGCCAAAAGTCATTTACTGTGTCATCAATTCTTTGTAAACCAGATTTTATATATTTTAAACCGTCGTCTGAAGAGATAGTTTGATCTTTAATAAGAGCAAAAGCATTTTTCATAATGGAAAGTGGTGTATTGAGTTGATGATTAACCACTCTTAAGAAATCAGTCTTCATGGCCAGTAATTCTTCCATGTATAAGCTTTTTTGCTTTAATTCTTCGGTTTGTATTTTAACGAGATTCTCCATGTTGTCATAGAGATAAGCATTGGTAAAAACACTGGCTAATTGTGGTGAAATATCTTCAATAAATTCAATCTCTTCTTTGGTATAAGCTTGGTGATTAGGTTTTTCGCCTAAGAAAATGAACCCCACTATTTTATTACGATTTAAAAGGGGAGCAATAATATCAATTTCAGTAGTATTAATTAAATGGGCTATTCTGAGAAGAAAGGGTTGTTTCAAATTTAGATTACCAATTTCTTCTTTAACAATAATGATAGGATTTTTAACAAATGTTTTATAGAGTAAATTATAAAGCTCCTCAATATATTTTGAGCTGATTAATTCTGGGAAGGCAAAGGGATTGAGCATGCGTAAAGTCTTCCAGTTTATATTATGTTCATCATCCGCTTCTTTATTTTCCAAAAACAATGCTATGGTCAGTTTGTCGGTATGTAGAAGACGATTCAATTCTTCCTGTAATACTTGATTTAATTGCTGAATATCAACTATTTTTCCAAGTTGTATTATAAGATCTTTTTTAATGCGCTGAGGATTGTCGCCGCGATAAAATAATTTTTCACTAGTTCTTTTAATGAAATCAAAGAATTTAATAAAGACGTAAGAAAATAAAACGGCAAATGGTATGCCAATTAATATTGCTAATTTGGAAGTTGGTCCATTAAGAAAATTATTATGTATATTGAGAAAAAAATAGAAAAAGAAATAAGAATAAATTGCTAAAGCTATATTAATATAAAGTTTGCCAAAAATAACGTGGATGCCGGCAAAGCGATGAATAATAATGGAATACGTCGTACAAGCCACCAGTGTAAGTGTAAAAATTTGTCCTAGCCAATTTAAGTAAAAGTGTCCTAGCCAGGGCATGGTCAAATTTGTAATAAAAGAAGGAGTTGCTGTTAAGCAGTAACCTATTAGAAAATAAGCTATCTGTGAACGTTCTTTTTTAGTAGTTCTAAAATATTTCTTAAAAAGACGAAAAAAGCCGAACATGAAATAACCAAAAATATACAGAAAATAAAAAACATAAAGACGACTAAAAATTATTTCTTTTTCTAAACCAGGACGGACATTAACTTCTTTTATAATTACTCCCGGTATCGCCACTAGAATTATTAATATTAAGTTTATGGCGAAGATTGTTATTGTTTTTGTTCGTGATGGTTTATCAGAAAAGGGAAATATGTAAGTAAAATAAAGAAAGGTGCTAGCCACAAATGTCGGAGCAATATATAAAAATAGACAGCTTAATAAAGAATTTTCTGGACTAGAAGAGCGATAAAAAACCATAGCCATTACCCAGGCGATAAGAGCAATAACATTAAAAGTATAAATCATCCTTACCATTCTATTTCGGCCGCGCAGCAAAATAATAGCTCCTAAAATGAAATTAATGGCCGCCGTAATGACTAGGGCGATATTGATTTTGTCGAAAAATATATTCATAAGTAATTTATAAAATACAAAGCGTGATGCGCCACGCTTTGAAGGTTTTAAGAATTTTTTTTTAATTCCTTTTTAACAACTCCGTAATAATTACTTTAAAATTATCACTGGGTTGGATGCTACAACAGGGTGTGGCGCCATAATAATCTCTAGTGAACTTTGGAAAAACAAATTCTGGTTCCACCCCTTTAATGTGGAAAATTTTTATGCTTTTAGATTTAAAGATAGCCAATTCTCTAATATTGGGACCAGGATAGCTTTCATTTAAAACTATCATTTCTGGCCACAATTCATTTGCTCTACTCGTAAACGTCCCTTGAGGAGCTAAATTAATCAAAATGGCATTTTTTCCCTTAAGATGTTCAGGAAAAGAATCACCCTGATCAATACAGTGAAAATCAGGTAATAATTCTTTTAAATGAACTCCGATGTAGCCACGACCACCCAAAAGTATTACTGAATAATCCTTTGGATTATTAACAATTTTTTCCGATATTAAATTGTCAGTAAATAGTTTTTCTTTAGCTTGAATTATTATTTGAGAGGTTATATCGGCAGTAACATTTCTGTTTAATAAACCTTTCTTTGATAATAAGCCTTCTAAAATTCCGGAGTAAGTTATTCTACTTTGCGCTTGTAAGAGAATACTTTTTTTCTCCAGTCTGTTTACTAATAACTTAAAATCGTTTTCACTCGCATCTTTAATGTCTTTTTCCTGGCAAGGAATAATGTACATTAATATCCATTTTCCTCTCTCTTGTTTAATAATAGCTCCAAATCTTGGACGCCAATTATCGAATTTTTTTTCCCAAGAAAAGAAATAATCTAAATAATAATCTTGATTTGCTGGATAAGCCAAAAAGAGGCTGAGAGAGATTTTAAATTTTTTAATAACCATCCCAATAATTTTTAGAAATAGTGGATAATTAAATAAAAAACTTAGGGTCAGGAACAGACATTTCACATAATGCCTTGACGATCTTCGGATGTTGTCTCCTCGGATTGTCCGTTGTTTACGGTGTTTAGAAAAAAGTGTTTTCATTATACTGTTTTTTGGTTGTTGATATTAAGTTTTTTTTATTCTAAAGAACAAAAAACCCCTTGGTAAAGGAGTTTTGTGTATTATAAAAATTGTTTTATACTAGCGGTAATATTTTCAATGGTGTGAAAAGCTTTAATAAAATAGCCGCGCGCACCCAGAGAAAAACACTGATTCATCGTTTCGTTTTCACTAATATTGGATAGCAGAAAAACTGGAATATTCTTAGTAGCTTTGTGTTTTTTAAGAATCTTTAATATTTCTATGCCACTCATTTCTCCCGGAAAGAGAATGTCTAAAAAAATCATATCCGGTCTTTCTTTGTAACTTAATTCCAAGCCCTTAAGACCATTATTTGCCGTTAACACCTTAAAACCTTCTTTTTTAAACTTAGCTTTATAGAGTTTCAGCAGAGAGTCGTCATCTTCTATTATAAGAATGGTTTTGAGTTTATTTTTTCCGAATAATCTACTAAACATGATAGTGGATATTTATTTTCTGTTTAATTTCTAGTTATTTTATCATAGGTTCCTTATAAAGGCAAAGGGATTACTAACAACTTATTCACATGCTATTAACAAAAATAACACTATTTACTTTTTAAATTTGGTTAATGATTTTTTTGTGTAATATTAATATTTTTTCTGAAAATAAAATTGAGAATAAATTTAATTTTTTTTATTAAACCAGGTTTTTAATGGCTCAAAACTAAGGCGATGAATAGGGGAGGGGCCAAATTCCTGTATTTTCTCTAAATGTATTTTAGTGCCATAGCCCTTATGTTTTTCAAAAAGATACTCTGGATATTTTTTAGCCATCTCTTCCATTAGCCAGTCACGACTAACTTTGGCAATAATGGAAGCGGCGGCGATAGAAAACACCTTAGCATCACCATCAATAATAGCTTGTTGTTCGTATTCAAGTTTAGGAATAGGAAATTTTCCATCCACTAAAACAAAATCTGGTTTTATTATTAAGCGTTCCAAGGCTCTTTTCATAGCCAGAAAAGAGGCTTGAAGAATATTGATTTTATCAATGGTGTTGTGACTGCAAAGTCCAATTTCAACGGCCGTAACACTTTTTTTGATTAAAGGAAAAAGTTGGAGACGCTTTTTGGCGCTTAGTTTTTTTGAATCCTTGATTAATTCTAGTTGTTCGTTGGAGATTCTAAAATTTTGATCAATAATAACGCAAGCCGCCACCACTGGGCCAGCGAGCGGTCCGCGTCCGGCTTCATCTACTCCAGCGATATATTTATATCCTTGAGCAAATATTTTTTGTTCAGTATCTAAATTCAGCATAGTTATATTATGTAACATTTTAAAAGAAAAAGCCAAATAGATTTATAATTGAAAAAAAGCTTAAAATATGAGAGAATGAGGATGAAAATAATTCAAATAATTAATATTAGATTAAGCCTTTAGATAATCTTTAGATAATAATAAAGGCAATATTAGTTTATGAAACCAAAAACCGCTTTTATTATTTTAGGTATTATTATCTTGGCCGCTTTAGTTTTAAGAATTATTACTAAAGAAGACAACTGGATTTGTCAGAACGGAGAATGGGTCAAACATGGTAATCCTGATACTGAAAAACCTAGTCAGGTTTGTTCTGAATAAGTTATTAATTAAGACAGTTGATGGATAATTTTTAAATTTATGCCCTTGGCACACGAACTAAGACCAAAAACTTTGGAAGAATTTGTTGGTCAAGAAAAAATAGTTAGCAAAAACAGCTTTATTACCAAAGCTATTCTTGGTGATGATGTACCTTCATTATTATTTTGGGGACCACCAGGAAGTGGTAAGACAACTCTGGCTTTAATTATTGCCAAGATGACTAAGGCTAATTTTATTCAATTATCTGCTACGGATTCGGGCGTTAAAGATTTAAAAAAAGTTATTGAGACTGCTCGTGGTGCCAGACTAACTAAGACCATTTTATTTATTGATGAAATTCATCGTTGGAATAAGGCTCAGCAAGACGCGCTTTTGCCTCACGTTGAAAAAGGAGAGATAATTTTAATTGGCGCTACTACTGAGAATCCGAGTTTTGCTGTTAACTCAGCCTTATTATCTCGTCTTAAAACAGTGGTTTTAGAAGCACTAAATAAAAAGAATTTAGTAGAAATAATTAATCGAGCCATTAGTAAATTACAAGATAGAGGTAAAACTATTGTTGTTACTAAAGACATAATTGATTTAATCGCCAATCTTTCTAATGGCGATGCGCGTGTGGCTCTTAATATTTTAGAAAATTGTTTAAAACATTCTTCGGAGATTACCGAACAATTAGTAAAAGATATTATTAATAAACCAAACTTACTTAATGATAAGGATGGGGAAGAGCATTATAATTTAATTTCAGCTTTACATAAATCAATGCGCGGCAATAACCCTGATGCCGCAGTTTATTATTTAGCGCGCATGCTAGAAGCAGGAGCTGATCCGCTCTATGTTGCCAGACGTTTAGTGCGTTTTGCCAGCGAAGATATTGGGCTTATAAATAATAGCGCCTTAATGATTGCTAGTTCTGCTTATGATGCTGTAAAAAATATTGGCTTACCCGAATGTAAAGTCCACTTAACTCAAACCGTTATTTATTTGGCTAATTCACCTAAAGACATTACCGCTTATATGGCCTATGAAGCCGCCGCTAAAGAAGTTTTTAAAAGTGGTAATTTAGCTATTCCTTTTCATTTAAGAAATGCGCCTACTAAATTTATGAAAGATTTGGGGTATAGCAAGGGTTATAAATATACTCCAATGGAAGATGATAGTAATCAAGAATATCTACCAAGTGAATTAAAGGGAAAGAAATTTGTAAAGAGAATAAATAAAAATAAACAATAATAAAAAATAAGTTCTTATTCTATCTTCTATTATCCAGTTTATATCCTCTGTTTGGTATAGTAAAAATTAGTGGTTTTTTATTTTTACCATTTATTTTTTTTCTTAACTTTAAAATATGTGATTCTATGGTATTAGAGAAGGGGTCGGCATTTATATCCCAAACATGTTCCATTATTAAACTGCGCGACATCACTTTGCCTTGATTACGCATTAAATATTCTAAGAGCATAAATTCTTTTCGCGTAAGATAAATTTCTTCATTTTCTCTAATTACTTTATGAGTAACAGTATTAAGAGATAAGTTTTCAAAAGTTAGCTGTTCGTCTTGTAAGCCAGTCGGTCTACGCAAAAGAGCGCGTATACGTAGTAATAATTCTTCAAATAAAAATGGCTTAGTTAGATAATCATCAACTCCGGCATTAAATAATTCTTTTTTATCACCTAGTTCGGATTGAACGGTTAACATAATAATGGGAACCATTTTCCCTTCATTGCGAATTTCTTGGCAAATTTCTAGACCATTCATTTTTGGTAAATTATAATCCAAGATAATAATATCGTAATCATTGGTGCGAGCTAAAAATGATCCTTTTTCGCCATCATCACTGTGATCCACCACAAAAAATTCGGCTTTAAGCCCAGCCACAATAAAAGAAGCTACATCTTGATCGTCTTCGATTATTAATATTCTCATAAGTTTAGTCGCTAAATTAGCGTTATTAATATCATATCATGAGTAAAATAAAAAAAATAATGAGTTTGAAAAAAATATTACCACTAGAGTTTAACATAAAGAGGATGAATTTTTTTTAAATTTTTTATTAAAATTTTATTGTTTGTTTGATTTTCTATTTTTTTGGCTAATTTTAAAATAAAACATTATAAAATATAGTATTTATAAAATTCTTTGAATACTTAATATAAATTACTTTTAAAATCTACGAATTATGTTATTATATTAATAAGATTAGCTTAGATTACTATAAAAATATGAAAAAAGTAATTTCCAATCAAGCGCCCAAGGGTACTAGTGATTGGTTTCCTAAAGAATTTAAGATTAGAAAATACATTTTTGATACTTGGCGACAGGTCTGTTTGCGTTATGGTTTTGAAGAATATTTAAGTCCAATAATAGAAAGTGCTGAAGTTTATCGTGCTAAATCCGGAGAAGATGTTGGTGGTGCTGAACTGATGAGTTTTATGGATCGTGGTGGTAGGGAGTTGGCTATTCGTCCTGAAATGACCCCTAGCGTTACCAGAATGATTAGTCAAATTTATTTAGCTTCACCTAAACCGATTAAATATTTTTCTATTGCTAATTTTATTCGTAATGAAAAACCACAACGCGGACGTAATCGTGAATTTTGGCAATTGAATTTTGACATTTTTGGTAGCACTTCTCTTAAAGCTGATTGGGAGATTATGCAAATGTCTTTGGATATTGTTTTGGCTTTTAATCCACCGAAAAATTCTTTTGTCATGTATCTTAATAACCGCAAGTTAATCGATGGTATCTTAGAATTGGCTCAAGCGGATAAAGATAATAAAATTGAAGTTGTCCGTCTTTTAGATAAATGGCAAAAATTAGATCAAGTAGTTATTAAAGATAAAATGTCTGACTTGGGATTAAAGAAAAAAGGTGAAAAGATTTTATTTGATTTTATGGAAAGTGGAGATTTAGAATCTTTAGTGAAAGCCATTCCTGATTTAGTTGATAATGATGGCGTTAAGGAAATTCAAGAAACTATTAAAGTTTTAGAAAGTCTTGGTTATAAAGGCTTGGTAGAATTTAATCCAGCTATTATTCGTGGTTTTGATTATTATGATGGTTTAATTTTTGAGGTTTTTGATAAAAATCGCGACAATAATCGCGCCATGTTTGGTGGCGGTCGCTATAATGGTTTGGCAGAAATATTTGGTAGCCAAAGTTTTCCAGCGGTGGGTTGTGCGCCGGGCGACGAAACTATGAAATTATTTTTAGAAAGCTGGGGACTACTGGAAAAAATTATTTCTGAGAAAAAGGATTGTTACTATTTACCTTTATTAGCTGAAGAATTGTCTGATAAATTATTTGGTTTGGCTTCTAAATTGCGAAAGAAAAATTGTAATATTGAGCTTGGTTTTGAAGTACAAAAAGTAGGTAAGGCTTTGGAGTATGCTAATAAAAAAGGTTTTGGAAAAGTTATTATTTGCGGAGAAGATGAAATTAAAAAAGGATTATATAAAGTTAAAGACATGTTAAATGGCGGCGAGGAAGAGGTAAAAATTTAGTTTTTAATTAGATTACATTATTTAGTAATAATTTTGAGTTTATAATAAATTTATGCGTGTTTCTAAATATAATATAAACCATTTAATATTGAAACGTTGGTCGCCGCGCGCTTTAAGCGGGGAAATGATTACTGATGAAGATTTTTTAGCTTTATTAGAGGCGGCACGTTTTGCCCCCTCTTCTTTTAATGATCAACCTTGGCGTTTTATTTATGGTAAGAAAGGGACAGAAGCGTGGGAGAAATTATTTAGCTTATTAATTGATTTTAATAAATCTTGGGCGGAAAGAGCTAGTCATTTAGTATTAATTATTTCTCGTAAAAACTTTTCTTATAATAATAATTTTAATATTAATCATAGTTTTGATGCTGGTGCGGCTTGGGAAAATTTAGCCCTCGAAGCTACTTCGCGTAATTTAGTTAGTCATGCTATAGCCGGTTTTGATTTTGAAAAAGCAAAAGTAATATTAAATATACCCAATGATTATTCTGTAGAAGCTATGGTTGTTATTGGCCGACCAGGTAAAAAAGAAGATTTGCCAGCTATTTTGCAAGAAAGAGAAGTATTAACTGAACGTAAAGATTTAGAGGAATTAATAATGGAAGGAGAATTTAAAAATTGAAAATAATTTTATGTCAGACATTTTTTTATACAATACACTTAGTCGCGAGGAAGAAAAATTCATCTCTATTAAAAATGGGGAAGTCGGTTTATATACTTGCGGACCAACGGTCTATAATTTTGCTCATCTTGGTAATCTTCGTTCTTATATTTTTGGAAATATTTTAAAAAATGTTTTACTTTATAATGGTTATAAGGTTAAGCATATTATTAATATTACAGATGTTGGTCATTTAACCGGCGACGGCGACATGGGTGAGGATAAAATGGAGAAGGGCGCTATGAGAGAGGGAAAAAGCGCTTGGGAAATTGCTGAATTTTTCACTAAGGCCTTTAAAGATGATCTAAAAAAGTTAAATATTTCCGAACCAACAATTTGGTGTAAGGCCACTGATTATATTAAAGAGCAGATTGAATTAGTTCAAATATTAGAAAAAAAGGGCTACACTTATTTAACTAGTGACGGAGTTTATTATGATACTAGTAAGTTTCCAGATTATAATAAATTAAGTCATTTAAAACTAGAAGATTTAATAGAGGGGGCGCGTGTTGAAATTAATGAAGAAAAAAAGAATCCAACTGATTTTGCTTTGTGGAAATTTTCTCCTCAAAATCAAAAACGTCAGATGGAATGGGATTCTCCTTGGGGAATTGGTTTTCCTGGTTGGCATATCGAATGTTCGGCGATGAGTTTAAAATTATTGGGCGATCAATTAGATATTCATTGTGGTGGCATTGATCATATTAATGTTCATCATACTAATGAAATTGCTCAGAGTGAGGCGGCAACTGGCCATAAATTTTTTAATTATTGGATGCATAACGCTTTTATGAATGTAGTGGGTGGTAAAAAAATGGCCAAGAGTGAGGGTAATTTTTTGACTCTAGAAAATGCTTTATTGAAAAAAAATATCAATCCTTTGGCTTATCGTTTGGTTTGTTTGCAAGTTTCCTATCGTAAGCCCATGGAATATAGTGATGATATTGTTATTAGCGCTAGCCAGGCTTTAAATAATTTATATCGTCGTGTTTTTGAATTGGGAAAAGAAGTTGGTCAGGTTAATAAAGAATATAAAGAGAAATTTATTTTAGCTTTAAACGATGACTTAAACACCCCTCAAGCTATAGCTATTCTACAAGAAGTTTTAAAAGCTGATTTAAGTGCTTCTGATAAATTAGCTACCATAATTGATTTTGATAAAGTTTTAGCTTTAGATTTACAAATCGGTTCTCAAAATAGTATAGTTAATGAGGTTCCAGAGAGAATAGAAGAATTATTGCAATCCAGGGAAGAGGCTAGACAAAATAGAGATTGGAATGAAGCTGATCGTTTAAGAAAAGAAATTGAAGAAGCTGGTTATATTATTGAAGACAGTAAAGATGGAGTAAGGGTTAGTAAAAATAATAATTTATAATTTAAAGTTATTAATATTAAATTATTTTTTTAATAAAAATCAATTTTATTTAGTTTATGTCTATAAAGAATAATCTTAATAATGATAAAAAAATTGAGCAGATAAAAAATATCTACTCTAATTTTTTACAGGAATTAAAGCGTATTGAAGTTGACCGTGATGAAAAAATTAAAGAAATTTTAGCTGATGACGACAAACATAAAATTGCTGATATTTTGGCTAGTTTAAAAAATGAAAAATAAAAAAAACAATTTTTGGCAAAAACTATCCCAACCAATTTTGGCTTTAGCTCCTATGGCTGGTGTTACTGACTCGGCTTTTCGTCAGATTTGTTTAGAATATGGGGCTGATGTTTTGTATAGTGAGATGGCTAGCGCAACCGCTCTGGTTTATGGTCAAAATAAAACATTAGAATTATTAAAGCGCTTTAAAAAAGAAAAACCTTATGTGGTTCAGCTTTTTGGCTCTAATCCAGAACATTTTGCTCAGGCTGTTAAAATAGTCGAAAAGGAAATAAAGCCCGAAGGTATTGATATTAATTTTG
>JALOQQ010000046.1 GCA_025453315.1 Planctomycetota bacterium | reverse complement strand
CGTGATGCTAAACGTATAGCCGATGTTAAACAACTCAAAACTGCTCTCGAACTCTATTATAATGACGCTAACGGTTATCCTCCGGCTTCAGCCTTTGTTGCCGGAGAAACTCTCTCCTATACCGACCCTCAGAGTGGCCAAGTAAAGACCTATATCAACCAAATCCCATCTGCCCCTATTCCAGCTGATGGTGATTGTACCTCTTCTAATAATGCTTATACCTATGATTCAGAAAACTCTTCTACCTATACTCTCTCTTATTGTTTAGGCGGTAAGTCTCAAGAAATACCAAAGGGAGCTAATATCGCTACGCCAGCCCAATTGTATGGGGTAGGAAATGGTGGCGGATCTTGCACGCCAAGTTGTTTTGGTAAATGTGGCGGCAGCGATGGCTGTTCCGGTACTTGCCCCAATACCTGTTCCGGAGGAACTCCTGTTTGCGACATTGATAATGTTACCTGTATTGATCAATTTGCTGGCACCTCTGGTAACTTTACAGATTCTAGAGATAATCAAGTTTATCCCTGGGTTAAGATTAGCACCACCACTCCGCAAATCTGGATGGCTAAGAATTTAAATGTGGGACAATATATTGGCAGTGCTGCTGATGCCGATGGTTATGATTCTGGTAATGCTAACGATGATTGTTTGGAAATTAATTCTGGCCAATGGTCATGTCAAGGAGCTAATGGTATTCAAAGGTATTGTTATGATCCTACTAATACCAATGGTGGTGACATCACTAATTGTAATACCTATGGCGCTCTCTATGAGTGGGCCGAGGTAATGAATTTACCAGCTGATTGTAATAATGCAACTTCAACTGACAATGGTAACGGCACCTATACTCTTAATTGTCCAACCAGTGGCAATCAAACGATTAATGTCGTTCATCAAGGTATTTGTCCGAGCGGTTGGCACGTTCCTACATTAGATGATATAAATGTTTTAGCTAACAATACAATAATGACTGTTTCTATGCTGGCGAGAGATTAAAAGCTACTAGTAACTGGAATACTCCTAGTACCAAGACTGATGAATATGGTTTTTCCGCTCTTCCTGTTGGCTACCGCGATTTGGGCAATGGTTCTTTCGGCAATCAGGGCAGTGGCGCTCTCTTCTGGTTAGCGACGCCTTACTCTGGTGATCCCTTGCTCGCTTGGGGCGGTTACTTGTACTCCGGTGATCCTGACCTCAACGGCAATGGCATTAACGGAGCGAACGGGTTTTCTGTTCGTTGTCTCAAGGACTAATAAATTAGACTGTTCTGACTATTAATTTATAATTATTATTGTATTTCTCTAAATATGTTTCTTCCTACTCATCCACGCGACAAACATCGGCAAAGAAGATTTTGGCTTTGGCTTATAATTTTTTTATTAGCCAGTATTGGAGTTTGGTATTTTTTACAAGATCATAAGAAGATTGATTATGTTTTTGTAAACCATAAAGTGGTTAAAGTGGAATTGGCCGACACTCCTCATAAGGCTTATCAGGGCCTTAGTAATAGAGAAAGTCTTTGCCAAGATTGTGGTATGCTTTTTTTATTTTCCGAAAAAAAAGAACGTTCTTTTGTAATGCGTAATATGAATTTTCCTTTAGATATTGTTTGGATTAATAATCACAAAGTAATAAATATATCAGAAAATCTGCCACCTGAAGGAGAAGATTATAAAAATACTTATCAAAGCGGTGGAGTGGTTGATTCAGTTTTGGAACTTAATGCGGGTTGGTGTCAGAAGAATAAAGTGAAGGTGGGTTCAATTGTTGGTTATTAATTTAATAAACGAGTTTTATTTAGTAAATAAAATTGTTAAATTTAGTAGACAGGATTATTAAAAATAAAGAATAAAAATATAAAAAAAAGAATATAAAAAAAAGAATATAAAAAAAGAATCGTTTTAAAGCGATTCTTTTTGTTTTAATTAATATTATTTATTAAAACATCCAGTTTAACACTGTTATTTATTAAAACATCCAACTTAACATTAGTATTTATTAAAACATATAACCTAATACTGGTAATAAGACCCATTGTTTTTTAGAAGCCAAATAGAATGTCCCTAATCCGGCCTTTATTTTTTTATTTCCCACATTAAGACTAAAAGCCAAGATCGGTAAAACTTCTTTTTTTATAATAAGACCAGGCATGCCAGTTAAACTTATTTCATACTTATCTTTTAGCGTGGTAGTTAATCTTGGACCAGAAAAAGCCAAAAGAAAATAATCGTTATTTGTTCCAATAAATATTCCACCATTAACTTTTAATATTTTAGTATTTTGCTCTTGGGCGGCCAGATAACTAATATTAATAAAAGTTAAGACAACTATTAAATTAATAATTTTTTTCATGATTTCTGATTTTTTATGTTTAACAATGTTTTTTGATTAACCCCGAAAGAGGCGAGTAATCCTTTTTGATTTATAAGAGCTTTGGTTTTTTCGATAATTATTTCAAGCTGTTCGTAGGTCACATTAGTAAAATGTTTCGTTTGTATTCTGGCCAACTGCTGATAATCAAAAAAATCATCACTATCTAAATTACCCGCATATTCTTTTTTTATAAATGAACTAAAGCGTAATCGTTCAAATAATTGCGATCCGGCCAAAGGAACGGGAAAGCTGGTAACTATTTTTAGCTGAGAATAGCTTTGCGCAACTTTTTTGGCATAATTATAGGTTTTATTCATATTATTTATTGTTTCACCCGGTAGTCCATATAAAAAAGGTAGGTGGAGTATTAAGTCTTTTTTCTTCATCACCAAATCTACGGCCTTTTTAATGTCTGTAACTTGATAATTTTTTTGAGCAAGAGCCAAAATTTTATTACTAAGTGTTTCGGTACCAATAAATATTTCTTTTATTCCTAGTTGGCAGAGTAATTCTAAATTTTTTTCAGTTATTTGTTCTGGTCTAGTATAGACACGAAAGACAATATTATTTAAAGTTTTTGGTTTAGTCGCCAATAAACGTTCAATAAAATTGCCAAAGAGAAAAGTGTCACCGGTTTCATAAAAGAAATTTACGCCATAACGTTCATGTATCAAGGCTATTTGTTGCCAAATTAATTCTGGCCTCATTACTCTTAATCTATGTTCAATCGAACAGAAAGTACAACGACCGCTTTGTTCAGCTTTTAAACAACCGCGAATCGAAGAAATAGGGAAGATGTTATTGGGAGAAAAGTTTTTTAAAGAGGAAAGGCAGTCCAAATCAAAAATGGTGTTAAGACAAGCTTCTTTTCGTGAATTTTTAATTATTTGATTTTTTTGACGATAAACTAGATTGGAAATGCTACTTAATTTTTCACCCTTAACTAGTTTTAACATTGCCTCCTCACCATCACCAATTATGGCGTAGTCTACAAAACTATGGTTTTCTAGAATTCTTTCGGCTAGATAGTTTACATTTGGTCCGCCAATTACTGTTGTTGCCCCTTTTTCTTTAGCTCGTCTAAGAATTTCAAGAGCAGATAAGTGTTGAGAATAAAGCTCGGTAACCCCAACCATCTCAGCTTTGATAAGCGAATCTATTTCTTCAATATTTAAATTTAGCCCATCTATTATTTCCACTTCCGAACTAAACTCTTGTAATTTTTTAGCAATAAGACATAAACCTATGGGCACGGAAACCATATTGGTAAATGTTAAGTTATCATACCAAGGATCTAACGGTGGTCTGATTAATTGGATTTTTGTTTTCATTTTTATGTTATTTAGATTATAAATTGTAAGGATCAATTAATAATTTTGTCTTTTTGGACTCTCAAATTATTATTTAACCCTTGACTATATTATTTAATTGTTTTATAGTAAATAGTGTCGTCAAATTGCGACAACTATTTAAAATATATGTTAAAAGACATTTTTGAAAAATTTCAATTACAGGCAGTACACGCTGATATTTATTCTATTTTATTAGAATCAGGGCCTCTATCAGCCGGGAATATAATTAAGCGCCTAAATATGCCGAGATCAACCGTCTACGGCCTGTTAAATGATTTAAAAAATAAGAATTTGCTATTACAGAGCGAAAAAAATGATATCAAAATTTGGCAAGCTGTTTCACCTGAAAAGATAAACGAAGTTCTAGGAGAGGAAATTAATAATTTAGAAAATACTAAAATGGATTTTTCCGAGATACTACCGCTTCTTCTTAGTAAACAAAATCACAATTTTATTAGTCCTAAATTTAGTTATTTCGAAGGGGCAGAGGGTTTGAGAAATGCCATGAAAGATGTATTATTATATAGAGATCTTGTAACCGAAGCTTTTTGGCCAATGAGTGATATGTTAGATGTTTTGGGTCCAGACTTTTTAGCTGGTTATAATATTAAACGCATTAGACAGAATATTGCCCTAAAGGTTATTTGGCCAGAAGACAAAAAAGTTAATGTTAGTAAAAATCAATTTTTGGGTACTGGTAAAGAGTTATTAAGAGAATTGCGTATTGCTGATCATAAACTTAATTGTTCTATGGGTTATTGGATTTATGGCAATAAGGTGTTATTTATTTCTTCGCGTAAAGAAAGTTTTGCTTTTATTGTTGAGAGTCTAGAATTAACTCAGTTACTACGTTCTCAATTTGATTTTTTTTGGAAGAATTCCAAACCGTTCAAGATTGACAGGGAAGTGATTAAGGATTTTTTAAAGAAACTTTAAAATTTGGTTTAATTAAAAAATTTTAAAATTTTGTTTAGCTTATGAATATTAGTATTAGTAAAATTTTTTCTAGAACGTTTTGGCTGATTTTTGGTTTTATCTTTTTGACCGAATTATTTTCTTTGTGCGCCTATCTTTTGCCGAGCTTTAATAAAGCCGCTTTTGTCATTATTATTCTTTTAACTCTCGCTTTATCTTTCTTGAAGCCTTCTCTGGGTTTGTTAATATTTCTAGCTGAAGTTTTTATTGGCTCTAAGGGCTATTTATTCTTTTTTGATTTTAATGGCACAGTTATTTCTTTGCGCATTGCGCTTTGGCTTATTGTTATGTCAATTTGGTTAGCGAGTACTTTAAGACCTAAACAATTGTCTGCTGAATTTATAAATTTGAAAACCAATAAATATTTTTATTATTTTTTACCTTTGGCTTTTTTTGTTATTTTAGGTTTGTTCTTAGGGTTATGGCATAACAATAATTTTAGTAATATCTTTTTTGATTTTAATAATTGGCTTTTCTGGCTTATTCTTTTTCCGCTTTGGTCCTATTATCGTCGTGATGCAGAATTTAAACAAAACCTTTTAAGTGTTTTTTCGGCCGCTATGTTGTGGTTAAGTGTTAAAACCTTTTTTTCGCTTTTCGCTTTTACTCATAATCTTTATGGTTTTCTTTTTGAATATTATCGTTGGGTTAGAACTACCGGAGTAGGAGAAATCACTAAAATGTCTGGTGGTTTTTATCGTATCTTTTTTCAATCCCAATTATTTTTAATACCAACTGCTTTGTATTTATGGTGGCGCGCTTTAAATGAATGGTTAAATAATAAAATAAACAGGGAAGTAATATTTAATTTATTCTTGGGTTCTTTGGCTTGGGCGGTTGTTATTATTAGTTTCTCACGTAGCTTTTGGCTTGGTTTACTAGTGGCCGTTTTAGTTGGCTTATTTTTGGTTATTAAAATATTTGGTTATAAAAAAATATTTAAGACTTTAGGTTCTTTATTTATAATAGTCATCTTGTCTTTGGTCATAATTATAATGGTAGCTAAATTTCCTTTTCCAGGAGCTGAAAAAATTAGTGCTACTCAAGCTTTAACAGATAGAAGTGAATTTAGTTCTGATGAGGCGGCAGTAGCGTCACGTTGGTCGCTTTTAAAACCGCTGTGGGACAAAGTTCTAACACACGCTCTTTTGGGTAGCGGTTTTGGCACTACGGTTACTTATCATTCTAGCGATCCTCGTGTTTTACAAAATTCTCCGGATGGTAATTATACGACCTATGCTTTTGAATGGGGTTATTTAGAGATTTGGTTGAAGATTGGTATTTTGGGTTTATTGGCTTATTTCTTTTTTCTAGGCAAGATTTTAGCTGAAGCTTGGTATTCATTAAAAAATAATCAACTTGTGGCCAGTACGACAATTTTATCTTTAGTGTCTTTGGTGGTGATTCATGTTTTTACGCCATTTTTAAACCATCCCTTAGGCATCACTTATATCCTTTTAATTACTTTATTACTTTCCAGTCAAATAAGTAGTGCAAATAAGTTCTGGTTTGGCGTTTATTCTAGGATATTGTCTTATTTTAAGCGATAGTGTATAGTTATCTCAACGTAAAAATTATTTCATCGTTATCATAAATTATTAGTGATTTATGATAACCTAATATTTCAAGTTATGTCCGATCAAATTATTTCTCAAGAAGGTTATGATAAATTAAAAGAGGAATTAGATTTTTTAACAACCGCTAAAAGGAAAGAGGTTGCTGATCGTATTGAAAAGGCTAAGGAGATGGGTGATCTAAGTGAGAATGCTGAATATAGTGAAGCTAAGGATGCCCAAGCTTTAAATGAAGGACGCATCGCGGAACTTACCGGGATTTTAAAAAATGTTATTGTGGTAGATAGCCATGGTTCTAGGGATGAAGTAGCTATGGGTTCAAAAGTAAAAGTAAAAGTTGATGGTAAAGAAAAAGAATATACTATTGTTAGTTTCAATGAGGCTGATCCTTTAACTGGAAAAATTTCTAACGAGTCACCAATCGGCGTTGCTTTCTTGGGCAAGAAGAAGGGAGATAAGGTTCTGGTTAATACCCCTAAAGGAGAAATGGAATATAAAATAATTGCAATTTCTTAAATATCAAAAAAAAGACACCTCACTGAGGTGTCTTTTTGTTAGAAGTGTTTATGGTTTTTAAGATTGTTAGAAGTGTTATTATCTTTAAATAAAGATTTTTTTAATAATAACCAAAATTTAATAATCATTAAGATTTTTATATATTGACAAAATAGCAAAAAAATATTATTATTTAAAGTCATATAGAAATTAATAAAACAACTAAATAACAATAAAACAACCCAACAAAGAGGGGGTTAAAAATGGATATTAGTATTTTTTTAGAAGTAACCTTTAATGAGGGTGAAGTAAAAAAAATGTCAGACGAAGATAGTACTTATGATTTTAAAATTAGATCTTTATCTGATAAGTCGATCCTAATTACTGTGCCAGCTCAATCTAATGATTTTAAGGCTAATTGGGTGGCTAGTTGCCAAGCTTTGTTTATTGGTGATGCTTTCGCTAATGTCATGATGATCATGATAGATAAGCAAAAATTTTTAGCTTTAGCGCAACCCCAAGAAGCATTAGTAGCTGAAACAGTTTTTTCTTCCTGGCCCTCCTTAGTTCAGCAATCAATCAAAGCTATTGAGAGAAAGGAAGTGGAGACGGAACTATATGTTCGAATGCGTGGTTTTGATTATGACTCTCTAGATCGCACCAAAGAGATTCAAGTGAATGGTAATGGCCTTAATTTTAGAATTAAACGCCTTAGTCGTCTACTGAGTTTTTAAAACATTTTAAACCCTTATTTAATATCTCGCCGTGATACTGAATAAGGGTTTATTTTTTTGACTTTTATTCCATAATTATTTACAATTAAGCTATCTTTATTGTAATTATTAACTTTATGGAAGAAACAAACGAACAAAAAACAGAATCAACTCATGAACCAAAAGTGAGTGAGCGCTCTGATCGCTTAAAGAAATTAGAAGAGTTGAGAGAGTTAGGCATTAATCCTTATCCCGCTAAAGCCGAATCCACTCATTCTTTAGCTTATATTTTAGCTAATTTTGAAACTCTTAATACTGAACAAAAAAATATTACAGTTTTGGGTAGATTGCGTAGTTTACGCGCCCACGGTAATTTAACTTTTACTTCTTTACAAGAGGGAAAAGATTTTATCCAGGTCGTAGTTTCTAAAAAAGATGTTGGTCCTGATAGTTATAAATTATTTACCAAGTTAATTGACGTTGGTGACTTTGTTCAAGTTACGGGCACTTGTTTTGTTACTCATAAAGGAGAGAAGAGTATCTTGATAAAAGAATGGAAAATATTAACCAAAGCCTTACGTCCTTTGCCTGATAAATTTCATGGTCTAACCGATGAAGAAGAAAAATTACGTCGTCGTTATTTAGATATCATGCTTAATCCAGAAGTACGCGAAATGGTAGAGAAGCGGGCTAAATTTTGGCAAGCTATCCGTGAGTTCTTGTCAGAACGTGGTTTTATTGAAGTAGAGACGCCGGTCTTAGAAGTAACTACTGGTGGTGCTGATGCTCGTCCTTTTATTACTCATCACAATGCTTTAGATCTAGATGTTTATTTACGTATCTCTATGGGTGAATTGTGGCAGAAGAAATTAATGGTTGCTGGAATGGGAAAGACTTTCGAGATTGGTCGTCAATTTAGGAATGAGGGTATGGATGCTGAACACTTGCAAGATTACACACAAATGGAATTTTATTGGTCTTACGCTAACTATGAAGATGGTATGAAGTTGGTAGAGGAAATGTATAAGTATGTTGCCTTAAAAACTTTCGGCACTTTGCAATTTACTATCAAAGGATTTGAAGTTGATTTAGGAAAAACTTGGGAACGCTATGATTATCGCGAAACGGTTTTAAAATATACTGGTGTTGATATTCTAAATACTGACGAAGAAGCTATAAAAAAGAAATTAGAAGAATTACATATTGATTATGAAAGAAAGGGTTTTAATATAACTAGAGCGATTGATAATCTTTGGAA
>JALOQQ010000119.1 GCA_025453315.1 Planctomycetota bacterium | reverse complement strand
TGAAGATTTTTATCATCTAATTGCTTCTTATTATCTTCCATTTTTACTTTATCATTTTTTAAGCTTTCTAAACTTTTAGCAATTTCTTTATTAGTATTCTCTAAATATTTAGCTTGATTTAAAAAATCATTTAAAGAATCGTTCAACATTAAAATTTCAAGAGTTGATGATTGGTCCTGCTTATAAACCAAACGTAACAAGCTAGCAATGTGACCCTTTTCTTTTTCAATTCTTTCATTGGTTTGTTGAATTTCGATAGTAATCTTACTAATTTCTAAGTTAGTTTCATTAATCTGTAATTTAACTTCTTCAATTTCTAATTCGGTTTTACCCACTCTTTCTCCTAATAATTCAATTTGTGTCTTTAAACTATCCTTTTCTTGAGAAATTCTTTTTATTGAGTCCAGATATTGCTTCTGTTTTTTTTGCAGAGTTTCTAATTGCTTGCGTTGCTCTTTAATTTGCAAGTTTAAAACATCAATATCAGAATCATCGGCTTGAGAAATTTTAACTAAAAAAGGAGAAAATACTAAAGTACTTCCCCAAATAAATATTATTAAAATAATAAATAATTTTCGTTTCATTTTTATTAAGCTATAAATATTTTACTATTTTTTTAAAAGTAAGTAAACCTTATTTATAAATTAAGCTCATTGTTTTTTATAAAATTTCTTCTTGTTTTTTTAAGAAAATCTTCTTAAATCATTACTTAAAACAAGATTATAATTTAATAATAGCCTGTTCAATTCGTGCTAAAGATTCTTTTTTTCCCAAAACCTCAGCCACTTCAAAGGGGCTAGGACTGGCTTCACGACCAGTTAGAGCCACTCTTAATGGCCAAAGGTAATCACCATTCTTCCCTTCCTTTTCTTTAATATAAGAAACAATTATTTCTTCTAATTTTAATTTAGACCAGTTTTCTTTTTCGGTATTTTCTAATAATTGTTTTAATTCTTGGAGCTTGTTTTTAGCTTCAGGAGCGGTGCTTTTTTTCCAAACTAAAATACTAGCTTCATAATCAAGTTTTTCTTTAAAGAAAAATTCAGACAACTCAACAATATCGGAAAGTTTTTTCATCCTATCTTTACTTAGAGCTATTACTTGTTCTAGATAAATTAAAGAAACTACTTCTTCACAAGCTATTATTTTAAATTCATGGTCATTTATTTTTTCTACGTATTTTTCTAAATATGGTAAACAAAGTTTAGTTAGTTCTTGATCATTTTTTTGTCTAATGTAATAACCATTATAAAAATCTAGCTTATCTAAATCAAAAACAGCCGGACTTATTCCCAGATTTTTGATAGAGAAGTTTTCTATTATTTCTGAAAAATTTAAGGTTTCCTTATCTCCATCTGGATGCCAACCAAGAAGAGCACAAAAATTAATAATAGCTTCTGGTAAATAACCCTTACTACGATAATCTTCCACAAAAACATCTCCTTGACGTTTACTTAATTTCCCACCCCCCTTATTCAAAATGAGAGGAAAATGAAAAAACTTTGGCGCTGTCCAGCCGAAAGATTGATATAATAAGATGTTTTTAGGATAGGACGGCAACCATTCCGCTCCACGCGTCACATGAGTAATCTCCATTAAATGGTCATCAACTACGGAAGCTAATTGATAAGTAGGAAAACCATCAGATTTTAAAAGCACTTGATCATCTAGTTCAGCGGCTTTAAAGACTATTTCACCACGCATTTCATCATAAACTTTTACTTCACCACTAAGAGGCATTTTTTGTCTAATAACATATTTTTCGCCAGCCGCTATTTTTTTTCTAGCTTCTTCAAGAGATAAATCATGGCAAGCACGATCATAACGCGGAGCCATTTTTTGTGCCTCTTGCTCAGCGCGCATTTTATCTAAACGTTCTGCTGTACAAAAACAATAATAAGCCTCACCTTTTTCAATTAATTCTTCAGCATATTTTTGATATAAGGATAAGCGTTCACTTTGAATATAAGGTCCATAATCACCACCTAAATGAGGGCCCTCGTCAAAATTAATACCAACCCAGTCTAAAATTTTTACTAAACTTTCTACCGCACCCTCCACTTCTCTTTTTTGGTCCGTATCTTCTATGCGTAAAATAAACTGGGCACCTAATTTTTTAGCTATTAAATAAGAAAAGAGAGCGGTGCGTAGATTACCAATATGTAAAAAACCGGTTGGTGAGGGCGCTAAACGAAGGCGAATTTTAGAATTATTCATATAATTAATATTATTTTGATTATTAATAAATTTTACTAAATCATTACTTAATTGTCGAATACTATTTTTTAATCTTTTGTTTCTTTTATGAATTCTTGAAAATACTCTAAATATTTTTTAAAAGATTCTTGGCGCAAGGGATGAATAATAGCCATTGCTTCATCAATATTTACCCAACGAAAAGAAGAGTGATCCCAAAAATTAACAGTAATATCACTGTCTTGACCAGTAAATTCTGCAATTAATAGTCCTTGTTTCTGTCCCTTATAATCATTCATGTTAATAATTCTTTTTATAATATTTTTTTCTTCTATCCAAG
>JALOQQ010000045.1 GCA_025453315.1 Planctomycetota bacterium | reverse complement strand
GGTCTTCACGTGAGAGGGCTTGGTGCTCGGAGTCGTTATGATTTTGTTACGATTGGTGGTATAACTGAAGACATCTCTCTTTTTACTAAAGAGGGGAAGGTTATTGATAATAAAAAAGATTTGCTTTGCCAAAAACTTTTAGCTTTTGAGTATGGCGCCAAGATTAAAATTGATCATTTTTATTATTCTTGGGGTGGTGGCGCCGCTAATGCCGCTGTCGGTTTTGCTGGTTTTGGTTTTAAAACAGCTTGTATTGTAAATGTTGGTAATGATGAAAGAGGGAAAAAAATGATAGAAAATTTACGTGAAAGGGGTGTGGATACCAGCTTAGTAATGAAAGATAAAAAAGCTGAGAGTAGTTTTTCTTTTATTCTTATTCAGAATAAGGAGCGCCTTATATTCATGAACCGTTTGGCTAATGAAGATTTGGTAATTGGAAAAAAAGAGCTAACGGCTTTAAAAAAGACTAAATATATTTATATAACAGCACTTTCAGGTAAATATTGGTTGGGTAATTTGCGTCGCATTTTTTCCTTACCTAAGGCGCAAATAATTTGGAATCCGGGACATGCTCAATTAACGGCTGGCATAGAAGTTTTAAAACCATTTTTAAAAAAGACAGCTGTTTTTGGTGTAAATAAAGATGAGGCTTTGGAATTAGTCATGGGCCTAGATGATTATCGTCATAAGGGCAATGAGTTTTTAAATAAGAGAAATAATTTATTAAAAATTATTAAAAGTTTGGGTCCACGTTTAGTGGTTATTACTGATGGTAAGAAGGGTGCTTCAATTTATGATGGTGAGCGTTTCTACCATGGTGCTATTGTTAGTGAACGTAAAGTAGCTGATATGACTGGTGTGGGTGATGCTTTTCAGTCAGCCCTTAGTGTTGGCTTAGAAAGATTTAAAGGGGATATAAAAAAGTCTTTATATTTGGCTATGAAAAATGCTGCTTCAGTTATTGAAAAGCAGGGGGCACAAAACGGCTTGCTAACTAAAAAAGATTTAATTATTAAGTCAGTTGCAAAATATGAAGATGAACGTGGCTACTTGTCTGAAATTTTTCGCCGTGATGAATTAGATTTATCACCAGCCATGGGTTATTTGAGTTGGACTAAACCTGGTATTATTCGTGGTCCCCATGAACATGTTTATCAAACTGATTGTTTTATTTTTTTGGGTCCAGGTGAGTTTAAGCTTTATCTTTGGGATCGACGCGAAAATTCTAAAACTAAAGGAGAAAAAATAGAAATTATTGTTGGTGCTAGTAATCCTAGTTTAGTCACTGTGCCAGCTGGCGTAGTTCATGGCTATAAATGCGTTTCTGATTGTGAGGCTTTAAGTATTAATTTACCAGACAAGCTTTATCGCGGTTTACAGAAAAAAGAAGAAGTTGATGAGATTCGTTGGGAAAATGATCCCGCTTCTCCTTATAAAATTATTTAAATATGAAATTAATTGTTACAGGTGGAGCTGGTTTTATTGGCTCTAATTTTATTCATTATTGGTTAAAACAACATCCTGGCGACAAGATTGTAAATCTTGATGCTTTGACTTATGCCGGCAATCTTAATAATTTAACCGATCTAGAGCGCAATCCTAATTATAGTTTTGTTAAAGGTGATATTTGTGATTCTAACTTAGTTAAAGAAATAACTCAGGGTAGTGATATTATTATTCATTTTGCCGCTGAAAGTCATGTTGACCGTTCTATTCTAAATAGTGCCGACTTTATTCGTACTAATGTTGAAGGTACACGCGTTTTATTAGAAGCGGCTAAAAATTATAATCTCCGTTTTCATCACATTTCTACAGATGAGGTTTTTGGTGCTTTAAAGGCGGGTGATAATAAGTTTAATGAAAAGACCCCCTACGATCCACATAGTCCCTATAGTGCCTCTAAAGCTGCCTCAGATCACCTCGTACGCGCTTATTTTCATACTTATAACGTTGCTATAACTATTTCTAATTGTTCTAATAATTACGGACCATATCAGCATCCAGAGAAAGTTATTCCTTTATTCATTACTAACCTCTTAGAAGGCAAGAAAGTGCCGCTGTACGGCTCTGGCACTAATATTCGTGATTGGATTCATGTTAATGATCATAATCGTGGCATTGAAGCTATTTTGTTAAAAGGAAAAATTGGTGAAACTTATTGCTTAGGAGGGAATAATGAAATTTCTAATTTAGAACTTACTAATAAGCTATTAGAAATAATGGGAAAAGATCAAAGTTCTATTCAATATGTTGAGGATCGTCCGGGACACGATTGGCGTTACGCCATTGATTGCACTAAGGCTAAAGAAGAATTGGGTTGGGAGCCTTTAACTGATTTTAGTAATGGTTTGAGGGAAACAGCAGAATGGTATAAAATCCACGGAGAGTGGTGGCGACAATTAAAAAAATAATTATTTATTAATAATGTTACGCGTTAATCATATCTTTTATTGGTTAATGCCTCAAATTTTATGGAGAAAAGAGTATTTATTATTGAAGATGATCTAAATATTCTTTATGGTCTACAGAACCAATTTAGTTCCGAGGGCTTCGAAGCCGAAACTAGCACTGGTGAAGAGGACGTAGAAGAAATTATTAATAAGATCAAAGATTTTCAAGCTGATATCGTTGTTTTGGATTTAATTTTACCTAAAGTTGATGGTTTAGAAATTATTAAGGGTATTAAAGGCGATGAGGAAATCGGTCAAACACCAATTTTTATCTTTACTGATTTAAGTGACGAAGATTCACGAAGTCGCAGTTTGGATATGGGTGCTAATTATTATTTCTTAAAAGATGATATTGATATCTATGCTTTTGTTGCTAAAGTAAAAAAGATTATTGGCAATAAAGAGGGGTTGGAGGATAATTATGAAGATGATGATGAAGAGGAAATTGATGAAGAGGGTGATGACGAATACGCTGATTATAAGGATTAATTTTAGAATTATTATAGAAATATAAATAAAATCCAGTTTTATAAGAAACTGGATTTTTATTATTTTTTTGTATTTTTTTAAATTAAAGGAAGGTAGTGTTATAAAAAAAATTAAACCAGTTTGTTAGACTGGTTTATTTTTATTTTTGGAGCCTTTTTAGGCTTCGATGGTTTCTACTTTTTCGGAAAGATTTTTTGCTTTCCAGTTAATCATTTGCTTTATGCCAGAGAATGGCTCTTGTACAGCTGCTTTGTTTTGGTGTTTAGGTGTTTGAGTGTCGAGGTAAATTTCCTCTAAAAGGGATTGTTCGATTTTTGCTAAGAATCCCTTACCGGCGGGGCGACGAAAAGTCAAAAGTTTTGTTGCAATATCATCGTCTTCTTTAATACCCAGAAAGTGTAAACTTACATTGGTGTAGGTTCTTTTTTCTTGGTTATTAATTAACACCGTTTTGTTTTCAACACTTATGCGCCATTTTGCCATCTGGCCTAAAAGAGGAATAATTTTCCATTCATAGTTGTTGCTATTGTCTTCAATACCGTGAAGAAAAATTTGTAATTTCTGGCCCAGCGGTAATCCAAAATCGTAACGATAATAAGTAGTTTTTTGACCGTCAATAACTACATTATCGAAGCGTTGTAGCTTCCAGTGATTTTGCGGATTTCTTGGGTCTATGTTTGGTATTTTTAACAACCCGATACTTTCAGTTATATTTACTGTTTCTCTTGAGAGGATTTCAACTTTGGCTTTAGTTTCAGCCTTTGCGGTGGTTTTTGTTGCCATGATTAATTGTTTTAATTATTATTAAATTGTAAATTTATTTGTTCAAAATTGTATTGCTATAATAACATAAAATATTATTAATGTCAACTATTATGATTAAATATTTTATTATTTTGTTTAATATTAGCAAATTAATATAAAAAAAGACTATTTCTATTAATAGTCTTTTTTGTTTTTTTATATAAACTATGGTTTGGTAAATTTTATTTAAAGATTAAATTTATTCTCCTTTATCTATTTTTTCCATATCACTATCTTTAACCCCTAAGCTTAGTAGTTTCATAGCTTCGTAAGCACTGGTTGGATTTATATAGTAACGACGTCCATTTTTAGGATTAACATACCAAGCTTCACCATGATCTTGAACCTGTAATAATATCTTTCCTTTTAGGTTATTGGCTAGTTTATTATCAATTGGAAGTTTTCCCGAACCATTAGGATTGTAGCCATTAGTAATTTCATCAAAATCCGAAAAACTGTCAAAATCAGAATCTTTTAAATTGAGATTAGTGCCAAAGGCTTTTTCTACATCATCTGCTAAACCATCGCCATCAGTATCTTGAGCTGGTGTAGCGCGATTAGCACCAACAATTATTTTTTTAAGATCACTGGTTTTCATGCCAGAGCCAAATTTTTTTAAAATTTGATAAGCGGCTTGACCATCTTTTAAGTAATAGCGTTTACCGTCTTTAGGATTAACATACCAAGCTTCACCATTTTTTTCAGTATTTAAAAGAATATAACCTTTTAAGCGATTAACTAAATTTTGATCGATAGTTTTAAATTTATCCTGTCCAGTATTTTGATTTTGATTTTTTAAATCAATTATTTGAAATTTATTATTTTCTATGATAGCTACTTGATTATATTCAGCTTTGTTATCGCCATATACGGTATAAGAGAAGAGGTAAGTATTAGGACTTAGGAAAAGATCAGTAAAACCACTAGCACCAAATCTTTTATCAGTTATTCTTTGATCGCGACGAACAAAATTATTTTCGTCCTTTACGGTTGAATAAATAGAAAAATTATCGCCATCTTTAGCATCGGCCATCTTAATACGTGTTAAATTCGGTGTAAAACTTATATTAGTAAGATTTTGTTCAGCTATTTCAATATTCCAAAAAATATTATCTCTGTCTATATCATCTTTAATAACAGCAGCGTAAATGCCGGGTTGGCGGTCGAAAGATATTTGTCCAGCACTATCGGTCTTTTTTTCTAATATTCTATCGCCCAAAACACGATTTCCCAAAGCATTAAAAAGTTGTTTATAGAAAATAACGCTTTTATCTTTTATGGGGTTATTGTTGGGATCTTTAAAAGAAATAACTGCACTACTAAAAGTATAATTTAATTCGGTGGTGAATTGATCGTTTACTTTAATATTAGTAACAGTATAAATTAAATCATTATTGCGAATATCTAAAACATAATAATCTTCTATTTTGCGATTTAGTCCGCGTACACTTCCTTGGGGAATATAGAGAGTTATTTCTCCAGAGTTTCCAGTATTTAATTGGGCAATAGAATCTTGTTTTTCTTTTATTGGTCTATTATTAGCGTCATAACGTTGACTAAAAACATCTACCGGCACATTAGCTTTGATATTATTATTACTATCTCTAACCACAATATGAATACCACTAATTTTTCTTTCTATTTTAGTGGTTGAGCCGCAACTAAAGCCAATAGAATCGTAAAAATAGAAAGCCTTATCTTTATTGTTAGTCCATACTCTTAAGCCATAACGAATACTATCTGTTTTATCATTAGTAAAAGTGGCAGTACCCAAACCAGTGTTATCATCAGTTTTGCCGCTCGCCCAAACTGTGCCTGGTTTAGGATTGTTATTAGCATCGTTAACTTGTTCAAAGACTTCAAAGTTAACTCCAGGAACAAAAGCATCTTTTTGATTTCTAGCTACAAAATTAACAGTAATTTTGTCGCAAGTTTGTCCTTCAGCTTGAACATTGGGGGCTAAGAAAAAAATAGTACCCAAAAGAATAAAGAGAAGAAAGATTTTTTTCATAACTTTAGAGATTTATTCTCGATTTAAGAGATTTATTCTAGATATGTTTATTTCTTTATATTATATCATAACGGATAATTTTGACAAAAATGATAGCGACTTTTACAATAATTATATTATGATGAAGAAAAAAATAGCTTTCTATACTTTAGGTTGCAAGGTAAATCAATACGATTCCGAGGCCCTAGCTACACAATTAAAAAATATTGGTTTTAAACTAGTAAAAAAAGAGGCGGACTTGGCTATTATTAATACCTGCGCCGTTACTAAGGTAGCTATTTTAAAAGACAATCGAATGATTAAACGCGCTCGACAAGAAAATCCTAAAGCCCAAATTTTAGTTATGGGTTGTTGGCCAAAAGCTTATCGGGCTGAGGTGACTAACTTGCAACCAGATTTAATCTGGGGACTGGCTAAAGGTAAAGATTTGGTTTTTCAAATTAATAATTTATTAGGAAAGGAGATATCCAAAGAAGATAATAAAACAAGAAAAAATATTTCTAGAAAAAAAAGAAAAAACACTACCGAAGAAAAAACAGAGGAAAAGAAGGGAAATAATTGTGAACAAACTTTTTTTATTTCTACTAACGAAAAAACTCGTTATTTTATTAAAGTGCAAGATGGCTGTAATCAGTTTTGTTCTTATTGTATTATTCCTTATACTCGTGGTCGTTTAGAAAGCCGTTCTCTTGAAGAAATTGAAGAAGAAATTAGGGCCGCCGTAAAACACGGCTATCAGGAAATAGTAGTTTCTGGTGTTCATTTAGGTTTGTATGGCGTAGATTTATCGGAGAATAAAAGTGCTTTAAAAAATAAAGAAAGAAAAATAAAGAAAAAAAATAAAATAAATTTAGTTTATTTATTACAATGTTTAGCTAAAATAGAGGGTTTACAAAGAATTCGTTTGAGTTCGATTGAAGTTACAGAAGTTACTGATGACTTAATTGCTTTCATGAAAAATAATAGAAAAATGTGTCAGCATTTACATATTTCTTTACAGGCCGGTTGCAATAAAATTTTAAAAGCCATGAATAGACCCTATACTAAAGAATATTTTTTAAAAAGAATTTTGGCTTTACGTAAGGCCATGCCTAATATTGCCATTACTACGGATATTATTGTTGGTTTTCCCGGTGAAAGCGAAAAGGATTTTGAAGAAACTTGTGCTTTTGCCAAAAGAATAGCTTTTGCCAAAATTCATGTTTTTTCTTTTTCGGCTCATGATAAGACTCCAGCCTTTAATATGCCTAATAAAGTTTTGCCATTAGATATAAAAAGGCGTTCAGTCATTCTTCATTCTTTTAGTAATGAGTTGGAAAAAGAATATCAGAAAAAAGTTATTAATTACTATCAACAACAAAAGAAAAATATTCCGGTGGTCTTGTTAAGAAATAAAAAAGACAATTATTTAAAAGGGAAGACGGAATTTTATTTTGATATTTCTTTTACTCCGGAACAGATAGTTAAAGAAAAAGGAGAATTGAAATTTGGCCAAGTTTTGGAAATTTTTTCTGAATCTCTAAATAGTTAACCCTCAAATATTTAAAATGAATAATAAAATATAACAATTACAGCAAGAATGTTAATTATAAGGTCTTGACGAAAAAATGATTTTTTATTAATATGAAGTCATTGTTAAATATTATGAAATTGCAAAGCCAAAAAATTATTATTAGCAGTATTATTAGCATCATTATTATTGGTGTTAATTCACTTTGGTTTTGAAGATAACTAGAATTAAGTAAGATTAATATAAGGAGTCATCTTCAAGCGGAGATGATTTTTATTTTAATAAGAACCTTACAATAAAATAAAGAAATGAATAGAAAGAGAATGAAATTAATAATAATTACTTAAAAAAAGTTGATATGGAAGCAATTAAAAGAAGTCCGGAAATTTTTGACACCACTTTTCGTGATGGTGCTCAAGGAAAAAATCTAGAAATTACTAGTATGCATGATTTTCTCGAAACAGTTAAAGCAATTGATGATCTGGGAATTGTTAAGTATTTAGAATTGGGTTTTGCTTTGGCTAGTAATGGCAATCGTGAAAGAATACGAGCCGCTCAACATTTACATCTGCAAGCCGAGATAGTGGCTTTTGGTCGCACGCACAAAGATGATGTCAGGGCTATTTTGGATTTAGGCGTGAAGGTAGCTACTTTAGTTGGTAAAAGTCGAGTACGTGATGCTGAGCAAGCCTTAAAAGTCACGCCCGAAGAAAATCTTAAACTTATTGAAGATTCAATCAAAGCTTTGGTAGCGGAAGAGGTTGAAGTTATTTATGATGCCGAGCATTTTTTTGCTGGTTTTAAAGAAGATGAAAACTATGCTTTTAATACTTTAATTACCGCTCAAAAAGCCGGAGCAAAAAGATTAGTCTTGTGTGATACCACTGGTTCTTGTACTACTGAAGATGTTCGTAAAATAATTAGAGCTGTAAAATTTCAATTTGCTGGTTGTCAAAATCTTTTTGGCGTTCATTTTCATAATGATCGCGGACGTGCTTTGGCTAACTCAGAAGCTGCTTGGGAAGAGGGAATTGATCATATTCAAGGTGTTTTTGGTGGTTTTGGTGAGCGTACCGGCAACCTAGACTTATGTACTTTAATTCCTAATTTGTATTCTGATTATCAGACTGATATTGATTCAGAAAAATTAAAACAATTAACCAATGTTTATCATTTGGTTTGTAATGTTTTTGGCACTACTCCTTATAGCCGTCAACCTTGGGTTGGTGAATCAGCTTTTTATACCGAAGCTGGTATGCATGAATCTGGGGGCAGAAGAGATCCTGGTAGTTATTTGCATGCTGACCCCAGTATCGTAGGAAATTCATACCAAGTAGGCTTAACCGACCAGTCTGGCAAAGCTAATATTTTAAGTAAAGCTGAGGCCTGGGGAATTAAAGTTCCAGAAGGAAAAATAGGAGAAATTGTCTCTGAATTTAATAAGATGATTGATGACGGTTATACTTTTCTTAAAGCGGAGGCTTCTTTCCGTTTGTATTTGATGAAAAAAATGGATTTACTGCCAAATTATTTTAGTTCGGTTTTTCCGCCTGAACCTTTTAGTATTGTCGCTG
>JALOQQ010000044.1 GCA_025453315.1 Planctomycetota bacterium | reverse complement strand
TGTTTAATTTATATTTTTTGATTAGTTTTCTCTTTTGTGAAAGCAATTTACTTAAAAATAATTTTAATTCCTTCTCTTTTTTAAATAATTTAGGATTCTTTATAATTTCTTTTAACCCGCTTAAAAAATAACGACTATCAAGAGTAGTGACTGAAGCATAATCATTATGTAGCCAATAATATTGGTTAGCATGGTGGTTCAATTGTCGAGCTAATAAAGGAAAAAGTCTTTTAATCTTTTCCCAGTTGCTATTTAAAATTAAATTCTTATTTTGACGATTTTTTATTACTTTTTCTGCTAAGTTCAATAGAGATAGACGTTCCTTTTGTAAAGAAGATGGAGAAAAAGATAATAATAGAATATTTAAATCGGAATTTTTAATTTTTAAGTCACTAATAATTTCTTGAATAATTTTATGACCATAAAAATCAAACCCATCCAAAAAAATAATTTCTTGCCACAAAGCTAAATATTTATTAAAAAAATCATTTATTAATAATTGCAGTTCTTTGTCAGAATAACGATACAAATCCTCTTTAATAATTTTATTAGCCACTTTTAAATAGGGGTTAGAAAAATTATCTTGCCAACTCCTATTAAAAGAAATAAAGAAACTAGAGTCTAATCTTTGTTGATTATAATAATAAAGAGCGGTCTTACGAAGTGAATCTTGCGAAATATAAACATCCATGAAATCGTTATCTAAAGCAAAAAACAAATCATAATGTGGAGAAATAACTTTACTATTTAATCTCATTTCCAAACAAGCTTGCCAAGGAAAAGAAACATAAAGGACTTTAGCAGCCGTTCCCTGATAATACCACTTAATTTGTTTAATTTTTTTAGTAAAGTTACCTAGAGTCATAAAAATCTATTTTGCATTAAAAAAATCTTTCATCGCCCGTAAATTATTGCTGGCTATTTTTTTAAATTCAGTAAAAAAGAAAAAATTTAAAAAATTTTCTAAAACTTTTAATAAAGTTTTTTTATTTTTATAGAAGCCACCTAATTTAGACAGGCGTCTTAAATTATATCTATCCAATGAATCAACATCATGAAAAAATCTTTTATTAATAGTATTATAATTTTTTTTCCAATCTACTCCATTTAATTGATCAAAATCATGTATACTAATTATTTCTACAATTTCCTTAATTTCCTTAGTGGGGTATTTTAATTTTTCTAGAATATTTTTAGCAATCTTGGCTCCGGCTAACATGTGGACTAATTTGCCGTTGGCAATCTTTTCCTCGCCAGTTATATATTTAAAATGCTCGCTCAAAATAACTGAATGACCAATATCATGCATTAAGGCCACTGGTATTAAAATATTTTTATTAATTTTTATTTTGCCAGAATAATTATGAATAATTTGCGCTACCTCTAGGCCGTGCTCGCCATCACCCTCGCGACATTCCTTAAAATAAACCCGGCACTCCTTTACTAATTTTTGGTATTTTCCAGGTAATTTTTTTACCATATCTAAAATATTAATTATTTACGAGAAAGTATTCTCACTAGACCATTATTAGCATCTAATTCTACCTCATCACCATCATGCAAAACCGAAGTTGCAATTTTTGTACCAGTAACACAGGGCTTTTTCATTTCCCGAGCCACAATGGCGGCATGACTAATAATGCCGCCAAAATCAGTAATAAAACCAGCGGCTTTTTTCATAGCCAAAATTAAATCGGGATTGGTCGAGGAAGAAACTAAAATTTCATTTTCTTTTATTTTAGAAACATCTTCAACCACCAAAACTATTTTTACCTTCCCTCGTACTTTACCGGGATAAGCCACCATACCTTTCAATTCTTTAATAATTCCCGCCTTGGCCTCTGTTTTTATTAATTTACTTTTTAGTTTATCAACTGCCAAACCCTGATAAACTTTAATTTTTTCATTGTTAATAAAATAACAGCATTTTTGTGTTCTTAATTTTAAAATTTTCTGATAATGCTCTTTTTTATTATTTAATAAAGCTTCCTTTATTTCAGTAAAAAGTAAATATTTTATTTCTTTTAAAGAAATTCCTAATCTTTTAGCCATCTCTAATAATACCGTATCCATTATTAAATAAGACCTTTGATAAATGCCTTTACGATAATCTTTAATAAACATAAACTCCGCCGCCACCGAAAAAAGATAAATCAACTCTTTAGGTAATTTAATGTTTTGTATAATGGTCTGTTTTTTATCTTTTATTTCCAAATAATACTGCTTAATTTTTTCCTGTTGTTTTTTAGGATCACCATTTTTTCTACTAGCCGTTAAAGATTCTAAAAGATATTCTTTACTCATGGCCGGACCAGAATAAGAATAGGTTAACCAAGAAAAATCTTTTAAATGCTGAGTAATGCTTTTTTTATTTAAAAGTACCTCCAATCTCGATAATTCTTCTTTTTGGACATCACTTGGTTTTTCGCTGGAACTTAAAAGACTATAATATTCATTTGTTTTAGATTCTAAACCAATTTTTAACAAATACTCTCTTAACTGTTCTTGTAAATAATTACTTAAAAATTGTTCAAAAACTCCATCTAAAATAACTGGCGTCCAACCCCAGAGTCTTAAAATTTTTATTTTGTTTAGATAGTTATTAAATATTTTTATTAATTCACGATCTTTAAGCGTACTTACTTTAATTTTCTTCACTTCCTGACCAAAATTTTCTAATTGCTCACTATAAAAATAAATCTTTTTCAATACCTTTTGATAAAATCCCCTGTCTTTGATAATTTTTTTTAGCACTACCTCCCCCAATTTATTAGTTGATTCAAAATCATAATAAAATTTAACAAAATCCTGATCAAAAATCATAAAGGCACTTTTGATTTTATAACCAAAAAGTTTTTTAATTTCAGAGGTTGCTACTAAATCAGATATATACCACGGGTAAATATACATTTTATGACGATCACCCAAGGATTTTAACATAACTTTAAATTTTACTCTTAATTATACTTAAATTAACTAGAAAAAATTTAATCGTTTTCTTATTCATTACTTAAATCTATTTCAAATTCATTATTACGATAATCTAAAATTGCTTTATCATTTTCTATCTTAATAACTAAATCTTCACCAGGCTTAATCATTTTCCCGCCACAAATTCTTTCATACCCCTCCATGTCAACTTTCTTATTGTTAGCTAAATAAATTGCCATAACATCTAAATTCCAAGAGTGGGCAATGCCATTAATAATGATGGGGCGATTTTTTGAAGACTTAGAGCGATTGTTAATAGTTTTATTAACAAATTCAATCAATCTGTTAAATCCTTGTAAATGCTCTTCAGCGACTTTGATAGGGTTTGGGCCTATTATTTTTTTACCATCAATTTCGCAAATACCTTCTTCTTTAATCCAAGTCTTAAGAGCTTCTTCTTCTTTATTATCACCGTGCTCTTTATTCCTTTCTAAATTGTTTTTAGCATATTCTGATAATTCACCTTTTTCATCAAGCCAACGATCTTTGCCCAAAACAAACTCTTTAATAAACATCGGGTAATTAACTACTATTTTTTTATCAGGATTTTTGTCCATTAAATCTAAAAGGCTATTTATTCTTTCTGTTTGACTATCGTATTTTTCCCCATCTATGTCTACGGGGTTAATGACCATTAAATCATTAATTTTTTCTTTTTCCACTGTATCAGCTAATTCATCACCAAATACCTCGGCCGTAGAATTAGTTCTAATTTGTTCAGAGGCTCCTAAAAATAACATAATGGTACTAGGATCAGCCTCTTTCATGATATTTAAAATGCGCTCACGAGCTACTTTACGAGCCTCCACAACTCCTTTTTCCGACAATCCTTTATAGCTCTTTGACTCTTTATTTTCGTTTTCTGCGCCACCATTGGGCTTAAAGCCATGACGAAAGCCCATTAAACCGTGAGTAAACTTTGTTTCAGACATATATTTTATTAATAAAAAATAACTTTAAATCTTATATTTTATGTTCTTTCTAATCATATATCTAATTCCTTTTTATAACAATTCCCCTGTCAGCATCTACTTCAACGACATCACCGTCCTTCAATAATCTGGTAGCTTCTTTTGTACCAACAATACAAGGTTTGTTCATTTCTCGAGAAACGATAGCGGCATGACACAATAAACTACCCTCATCCGTAATAATGGCCGCCGCTTTTTCCATAGCGACAACATAATCTGGTCGCGTCATGGGTGCAACTAAAATATCACCTTTTTCTACTTTAAAAATATTATTGGGGTTATATACTATTTTTACCCGACCAATAGCTTTGCCCTTATTAGCAGAAATTCCTTTGAGCTCCAAAACAGATTTTTTTTCTTGTTGAATCAAATTGTTACTAAACAAGGCCACACCATCTTTATTGTTTTTCAACCAATAAACATTAGTTCTACTCCTTCGCGCCTTAATTATTTTTCTTAATTTAGGAGATAAACTTTTATTTTGTAATAATTCTTTAATTTCTTGCTCTAATAACTTAGAGATATCTGAGATGTCTAATTTATAACGAGAAGCAATTTCTTTAAGAAACTTACCATAATTAAACATGGCGATAGATCGAAAATGACTACGATAATCTTTCAAGAAAGCATATTCTTTAAAAAATCTAATCACTGCTTTTTCGATTGGTAAAAATTTTTTACTTTTTAATAGTTTATTAAAAACTTCTTTCTTTCTATTAAAATACTGCTTAATTTTAAGTAAAAAAATCTTTGCCTCCCTAGAATTAATTTCCGACAATCTCTTCTTAAAATATTCTAAATCATAAGGCTTAATCTCCACACTATAACAAGGGATATGCTGATATTTTAGAAAATGTTTTTGAAGGGCTTGGTCTTTATTTTTTAATAAGGCAATTTTATAGAGATCAATTTTTTCTTGAATAATATGATGCGGTTTGTCTAAAGATGAAGCGATTTCCAAAGACTTCTCCAGGGGCAAGTCATATTTATTTAAAACTTCTACTATTTTTCTATTAGCCACCTCTTCCACCACAAAACCCACCCAAATAGCTGAAATATCATGATTTAAAATTTTAACGGTTGGTTTTAAAAAAGCCAGCAACTGTTTGTGATTAAATTTAGAAAAATCTATCTTTTGGAAAGTTGAAAAATATTTTTCAATTTGCCGCATTTGTTTTAAAGTTTGCTGATTAAGAAAATTTAAAAAATTTAAATTAAAAAATTTTTTATACATCTTATTTTTAAAATTCTCCCATTCTTTCTTATCTACATAACCATCGCCGCTATCTTCACGCATAATACAAAGATGGGTGTGAAGACCATAACCTAAAATACTTTTAAGCCCTTTACTACAAGAAACACAATAAAATTGTGCTTGATTTAAGGTAAGAGGACGATTATACCATTTTTGCCAATCCGACCAATTAATTTTCATAAAGTTATTAGTAAACCGCTTATTGCAAATTCTAGATTGCTTAATTATTACTTATTATTATAATCATAACCAATCCGTTGACAAAAATCAATTTTACTATTAAAATAACAATACTTAAGTTTATTATAGAATTGCCTTGGCAACGGGGCGATTCTTTAATTTTTTAAAGCTTTACTATATTATTTTTAATTAAAGACAGGCCTCTAGTATTACGCCTCGTTTACGACATCGCTCATATGGAAATTAGAAACATCGCTATCATCGCACACGTCGATCACGGCAAAACTACTTTAACCGATGCTTTACTTCGTCAAACTAACATGATTGATGATAGTTTTAGTATGGACAGCAACGACTTAGAAAAAGAACGAGGTATTACTATTTATTCTAAAAACACTTCCGTTTTATACAAAGATACTAAAATAAATATTATCGATACTCCGGGACACGCTGATTTTAGTTCCGAAGTAGAACGTATTTTACGCTCTATTGACTGCGTATTACTTCTAGTAGATGCCCAGGAAGGGCCAATGCCTCAAACTAAATTTGTTTTAAAGAAGTCTTTAGAACTAGGTTTAAAACCAATTGTCGTTATTAATAAAATTGATAAACCAGCCGCTAATGTTCCTGAGGTAGAAGAAATGGTTTACGAATTATTTTTAGATTTGGGCGCCAATGACGAACAATTAGACTTCACTACTATTTATGCTATTGGCAAACAAGGAATTGCTAAATTAAAAATGACCGACGAATCTAGTGATTTAAAACCATTATTAGATACTATTTTAGAAAAAGTTCATGTCGCTTCTGACGCTGAAGACTTAAACCAGCCCTTACTCGCCCAACCTTTTAACTTGGCTTACGATAATTTCTTAGGCAGAATGGCTATTTGTCGTATTTATCAGGGAACCATGAAGCCTGGTCAAGATGTTGTAGTTAGGGATTTGGATGGTAAAACCAGAAATGGCCGTATTGTTAAAATTTTTACTTTCTTCGGTCCGATCAGAAAAGAAACAGAAGAGGCTGTTGCTGGCGACGTAGTTTTAGTTGCTGGTATAGCTAATATTAATATTGGCGAAACCATTTCCTTAAACGCCGAGCAAGAACCGCTACCAGCCATTAAAATCGATGAACCTACTATTTCCTTAAACTTCTTAGTTAATAATTCTCCTTTTGCCGGACAAGACGGCAAGTTTGTCACTAACCGCCAAATTAAAGAACGCTTAGAAAAAGAATTAGAGGTTAACGTTGGTTTACGTGTGGATTTTTCTAGCGCTGATCATTATAAAGTTTATGGTCGTGGCGAACTCCACATTGCTATTCTTTTAGAAAATATGCGTCGTGAGGGCTATGAGTTACAAGTTTCTCAACCACAAGTAATTATTAAACATGAAAATGATAAAAAATTAGAACCATTCGAAGAAGCTATTATTGATGTACCTTCCGATATGGCCGGTGTCGTGATTGAAAAACTTTCTAAACGCAAAGGATTGTTAATGGAAATAAAAAATCACAATAATCAAAGTCGCTTAGTTTTTGAAATACCAACTCGTGGCCTATTAGGCTATTTAAATGAATTTATCGTTGATACTAGAGGAGAAGGAATCCTTTGTTCTCGCTTTGTCGACTTTAAAGAATATGCTGGCGAAGTAGAAAGAAGAGCCACTGGTTCTATGGTTTCAATGATTACTGGTAAAGCTTTAGCATATTCTCTTTGGAGTCTAGAAGAAAGAGGTGTCTTATATATTGACCCTAATACTATGGTTTACGAGGGAATGGTTATAGGAAACGTTGCTAAAGGTGATGACATGTCTGTTAATCCAATTAAAGGTAAAAAACTTACCAATGTTCGTGCTTCTGGTTCTGATGAGGCCATCCGTTTAACCCCACCCTACTTACTTACCCTAGAAAAAGGCTTGGGACTAATTAGTGAAGATGAATATTTAGAAATAACACCTAAGAACATTCGTCTCCGCAAACAATTTTTAACCGAGAATGATCGAATCAGATCAATGCGTAAAGGTGCTTAAAATATTATCAACTTGATTATTTTAAAAAACTAATGTTAAATAAAGACATTAGTTTTTTATTTTTCTTTTCACAATTTAAAAAAACATAATCATGAAACAAAACCGCATTAACATTAAAGTAAGTGGTGTCCCTGCTAACGTAAATCAGGTAACCCTAGGTTATTATTTTAACGCCTTAATTGAAGTCACTAGTGCCGTGTTAAATCAAACCGAAGAGAGTAAGGATGATGGTAAAAAAGTTGACGAGGTTTCTGTTAATAAAACAAACCTACCTCAACCAAAAAATTCTTTTCGTATTGATCCTGATGGGCCGATGATTATTATTAACGTTAATCTGTCTAAAAATATTAGTAACAAAACGCGAGACAAGCTTCAAATGGAAATCGAAATAGTTACAAAAAAAATCA
>JALOQQ010000118.1 GCA_025453315.1 Planctomycetota bacterium | reverse complement strand
ACTTTCTTTATATCCCCCTTCATTTGGTGCGATTACTGGTTTGCCAGATGCCATTGCTTCAACCACTGTCATACCAAAATCTTCATCCATTGCTGTAGTAACAAATCCTTTTGCTCCAGCATACAAGTTGCGTAAGGTTTTTTCATCTACATCCTCTAAAAATTTTATATTCGAGTTCGCAGATTTTTTAAGTTTATCAATATATAATGAGCTATGATGACCTCCAATAATAATTAAATTGTCATTTAATTTATTAAAAGCACAAATTTGTATTTCTATTCTTTTTTCAAGAGTTAATCTATTTACTGACAACCAATAATCTTCAAACTTTTTTGTACTGAGTAAGGAAGAAAAATTATTTACTGGAATTGGTGGATATATTATTCGGCTGTTTCTATTATAAAACTCCAAAACTCTATTAGATACATTCTTACTATTTACAATTATATTATCGATATCTTTCATTGCATTTTGATCAGTATCCAATGTTATCGATCTAACTGTTATTATTATATAAAATAACTCAAATAAAGATTTAATTAAAAAAATAAAAGTATCAAAAGGATGTCTAATAATTCTTCTTGAAGAAAATGAATCCTTTTGATGAATTATATATTCTTTAGTAATATCCTTTGTTTTAATTATGTGATCTTTAGTAATATCCTTTATAATAATTAAAAAAATATGTAAATTATTAAAAAAATTATCTAAAATATACCCAACACATGATGGAATTATCTTTCTTTTTAAAAAAGATACAATTTTTGAATAAAAAGTTTTATTCTGTTTAATTTTGGTTAAGTTCTTTTTATTTAAATCATATAGTCCTCTTAGCGGTGTATGACAATATAACAAATTTGGCTTATGTTTCTTAGCTGCATAAATAGAGAAAGTACCAGAAAAAACAAAAACATCATACTGATTAGAAAAATCACATTCTCTAAATCTTTTCATACAAATGCCAGGTAATAATTCTGGAAACTTTGATATTTTTCCTAAAGGAATAATTTTTACATCTTTAAATTCATCATCTTTTATACAAGTGGAATCAAATTCTGCGGTAATAATATCTGCATTGAAATGTTTAGCAAGTGTAAGAACCAATTTTTCAGCCCCTCCTAAAACCCTAAAATAATCATGAAATATTGCAATTCTCATATTGATATTTATAAGCTAATTATACTTAAAAAACAATGTCATTTAACGATTTCCTTAATTTGAGAAACAAAAACTTTTTTATCAAACTTTTTTGCCTGCAATCTGCTTTTGTCAGTATACATTAATGGATTATTTTTAAGAATATTTGAAATATTAATCACAGCTTCTTTAATTTTATCTTCGTTTATACCATCTATAAGGAACCCAGTTTCCCCAGAAATAACGCTTTCTTTGTAGCCACCAGTATTTGGCGCTATTATAGGTTTGCCATATGCCATGGCTTCAACAACTGTCATACCAAAATCTTCATCTATTGCTGTAGTAATAAACCCTCTACATTCTAAATAAAGTTTTTTTAGCAAATTACTATCAGCCCAATGAATAAAAGTAACATTCGGTGGTTTAATTTTCTCTAATAAATTTTTATATTGTTCAAAATGTTCTACTTTTTCTTCATAACTTCCTACAATAATTAATTTTTCATTTGGTAATCTTAAAAAGGCATTGAGTTGCATCTCTATTCTTTTGTGATTTACCAATCTATTTACTGACAACCAATAATCTCCAGACATATTCCCTACTGGGCAACCTTCAGTATCTATAGGTGGATAAATAATTTTAGCTTCTTTTCTATAAAACTTATTTATCCTTTCCTTTGTATTTTTTGAATTACAAACCCAATTATCAACTTTTTTGGAATATTTCAAAGATAATTTTCGATTAAACCAAACCCAAAGATCAAAAAATGGTCTTTTCCACACACTCATTAAATTTTCTCTAACATAATCTTTAAATTGCCAGAGCTCATTCAAAGGAGAATGAATATACCATAAATTTGGATGGTTATTTACAGCACCAGACATTGCCCAATCTCCAGAAATAATATAAAAATCAAATTTATTTTTTAAATTTAGTCTTCTAAATTTCCAAAAAGCTATTTGATGTCTAAAGGGGGCTTTTTTTGGTATTTTACCAATAGAATAGATTCTTGATACAACATCACCAAATCCCATTTGTTTTATTTTTTCTATATCTATATTAGTTGTATACAAGCACGCATTTAGCTCTCTTGTTAGCGTTAATGAGACAATCTCTGCACCTCCAATATTGTCCATAAAATTATGAAATACAGCTATTTTCATAATTTATTTTTCTTTAATACCTAAAATACTTAACATAAAGGCCGATGAAATAGTTTGAACGCCAGTCACGACTAAAACAAGCACCGTAATTAAATTTTTAACTTGATTTATTGAACTAAAATCACTTTTAATCCAAATAATTAAAATATATGCTAGAAAAGACAAACCCAGAAACAACATTAGGAGCCCAGCAAGCCCGGCTTTTTCAATAGTGATATAGTGAAGTATTTTTTCAATCCTTTTGTCTACCTCACCCAAGTGGGTAATAGCATAAACGCGAGCAAAACCAGCAAAAAACATAAGCTGATAACCAACAATAATCATTGTCGCCGATATAAACATTGGATGAAAATAAAATTGATATCCCAAAATATTTGGATTTGAAAAATAAAATAATATTGTAAAAAAAACACCAAGAAAAAATAAAATAATTCCGGGCAGTAAAAATAAAACAAGCGGTGAATATAATAAAATAAATCTAAGATGTCTCCATCCGTCAGCAAAAGAATTCAACTTTGACTCTCCTAACCTCTTTTTGTATGAGATAGGAATTTCAGTTATACGTAAATTACTTTTTGCGGATTTTATTATCATTTCTGATGCAAATTCCATACCAGATGTATAAAGAGTAATCTTATTTAATGCACTTTTTGTTATAGCTCTAGCACCACAGTGAATATCATTTATTTTAATATTAAAAAATAATTTAACAAAAAAAGAAAGAGCTGGATTACCAATATAAAAGTGATGCCATGGCATAGATTTTTTTTCCATATTTCCACAAAATCTATTCCCTACTACTAAATCATTACCTTGTTCCAATTTATTTATAAACTTAGGCAATTCTCCGAAATCATAAGTATTATCAACATCAGCCATAAAAATATATTGATATTTTGCTTCACTCAAACCTTTTAAATATGCAGAGCCATAGCCTCTCTTTTCTTCTTGAACGATAACAAGCTCAGGAAAAGTTTTCTGTTTATTTTTTGCAATTTCTATA
>JALOQQ010000117.1 GCA_025453315.1 Planctomycetota bacterium | reverse complement strand
CAATCATTTTAAAATATCTGTTAATGATCCTCGGTATCTTTCTGGTGAATTAGTTAGTGTTAATAAAGGACGTAATAAAGGACTTACTATTGTTAAAGATAAAAATGAAAACCGTTTTTATGTATCTGTTAATGATCCTCGGTATCTTTCAGGTGAATTAGTTGGTGTTTCCAAAGGATTTAAAATGCCAGATAAACACCAAGTTGGTAAAAATAATTCTCAATATGGAACCATGTGGATTTCATTTATTAATCCAAATATTTCAAAAAAAATTAAAAAAGAACTATTACCTTTATATCATGAACAAGGTTGGATTGCCGGTAGAAACAAATGGAATAGTATTATTTAATAAAATTTTATTAGATTTTAATTGAAAAGTCCTTAATGAGCCGTGCCCGAATCGAACGGGCTGTGGGATTTCTCCGCCAGGTTATGAGCCTGGGACACCCTACCAAAAGGTGTGAACGGCTCATTAAGGACTCTAAACAATAATATATTTATTTAAATATATTTTATTTTTAAACCATTTTAATTTAGTCCCAGATTAATCCATCTGTACTATCATCTGTAAATAGGACGGTTATTATCATTAGAACCATAAATGTATTATATAAGCTATTTATGAATTCCAAAATACTTAGTTAGACAGCTACCTTTTCGATTACAGTATTAGCCCCACACCTAGGGCAAACCCCGTCTTCTGTTTGGGTCTCATCATCCCACATCGAATGCCAAGAACATAACTTTTTGGCGGCTTCAACAGTATGCTTACAAGTATGCCTAAACTGAAACCCCTTACAAGTACATGACCAATCATACCGATCACGGGAGGAATATTCCTGTTTATATCCCCCAATATTGAAAATTGCTCTTCTACTAGAAGAGCATACCGGAGCATATACAATAGTAAAATCAGTCATTTACATATCTCTTGGGTTGATGTTTTCGATTTCGTGAGTTTATTGTAAACCAAAAAATCTGGCTTGTCAACCATTTTTTTGAAAATTTTTGTTGTATTTTAGCAACAACTTCAACTTATGATCCAAGCCCAAAAACCTGGCTTGTGACTTGCTTTTGGCTTAATATCAAAATCCTCTTCGTCCAAGTTATTTTTTAACTTATTAGCATAATACCGACGTTCATTCCTTGCCCGAGTTTCTTTTGCCCATCGGATTAAACTAGGAGAAGAGGAAACCATTCTTTTTGCGGCGCTGAAGGATTTGCTTTTCATTATAGAGTGAAAGACTGTTACGTTATGTTTTTCGATTTCGTGAATTTATTATAAACCAGAAAATCTGCCTTGTCAACCATTTTTTCTAAATTTTTCAAAAAAATTTGTTGTATTTTTGCGACAAAAAATTATTTATAAATAAAAACAAAATCTCAGGAAATTTTTAGATGAATGAAACAGAAAAAATTATAGAACCAAGCAAATTAGCTAAGTCTGACAATATATATTCCGCAAAGCGAACAACGGAAATTTTACCAAAAAATATTTATGATCAATTTGAATTCGCTGTAGGAAATACTAATCCTATTACTTATGCAGTAAGAATTATCAGATTTCCTATAGCTGGCAAAAAAGTTCTGAAAATCGAAATAGGAAAACTACAAACAATATCTAAAGGGCTATTAAAAACAACTCCATTAAATATCAATAATTATTTCACAAAATTTCTTGATACTATAGTTTCTATATTAGATGATGTTATTAATGATCCGTTAATTCAGCAATTTCAAGGTATTCTTATTTCGTTTGATAAAAGTGTTTATGAAAGTATAACAACTAGAGCAAAATTTCAAAATACGTTACTTAAAATGTCTAGGCGTTTATATAAGATTTATTCTTATGTAATTGAATTAGATGAAAAACATAATATGTATGCTCTATATAAAAAGAATCTTTCATTTGATGCCGTATTTGATGAAGATTATATTATTAATACATTGACAGACATTGGATCTATAGACTGGTCAGGCGCAGATAATAGCCAAAAAAGAGCATCAACCAAGAAAGAAGAACCACCTAAGATAGTTACACCAAAATCAAAAATAAAGACCCCTGATATTTCTGTTGGCGCACCTCTAGATAATGAAAAAATAATTTCCAATGTAAGTAATGCTATTAATACAAAATTAAACACAGAAGTAGTAAAACCAGTCCAGCCCCCACAACCAAAAAAAATCGGAACATCCAGGAAAACATTCTCAGAGCGATTAAATTCTCAACAAACAATGGATAGTCCTGCGGGCAAAGCAGCTCTAAAATTCTTCTGTATGTCTGATCTTTTTTCAAAAGAAACTAATAAATTATTTAGTATGACAGAAGAAGAACTATCAAGTGCTATCTGGTTTAAAAATAAACATAAAGAAAAATTAATTGATTACTTAGAAAATGATTTTTTAATAATGCCAGTAATCCATTATCTTTGGTCAGAAGGATTTGAATATATTGAACGCAATAAAAATCCAAGTGTGCGTTTTTCTAGCCCCTATCATATGATTAGAAAAATAGCAGCAAAACATCCACTAAAAATCTTAGATGAACCAAAAAAATTAACTAA
>JALOQQ010000043.1 GCA_025453315.1 Planctomycetota bacterium | reverse complement strand
TAGAACCTACACTGGTACTCTGATTTGTGATGCCATAACCTATGGTAATAATGCTCAATGTAATAACACCTCACACCTCTGTGAATGTATCCCTAGCACTTCTGGTGTTTGTGGAGCTGACGATGGTTGTTTCGGTACTATTCAAAATGGTACCTGTGCTCAACCCAACTACACCTGTCAATTTGGTACCTGTACTTGTACCCCAGAATCAGACTCTACTTTCTGTACTAGACTCGGAGCTACTTGTGGCTCTCTCACTCAAACTGATAACTGTGGTAATTCCAGAACAGTAGCTAATTGTGGAATTTGTAGTGGTGGACAGAGTTGTACGAATAATCAATGTGTAAATTTAGCTTGGTATGAAACATCTAATTCTAGTATTGCTGGATCAATGGGAAATTCTAATTGGTGGGACGTCGTTTCTTCGGATGACGGTACAAAATTAGCTGCAACAGTTAATAACGGCTATATTTATACTTCTTCTGATTCCGGTGCCACCTGGACACAAAGAGATAATTCTGGATCTAGAGCTTGGTATGGAATGGCCTCTTCAGCTGATGGTACAAAATTAGCCGCGGTAGTGGAAAGTAATTACATCTATACCTCAACTGATTCTGGTGCTACTTGGACAGCAAGAACTGGTGCTGGATCTGGATACTGGCATGCCATAGCCTCTTCAGCTGATGGCACTAAATTAATTGCCGTTAATTATCCTGGTTACATCTATACTTCTTCTGATTCCGGTGCCACCTGGACACAAAGAACTAGTGCTGGGCAAAAAGCTTGGTCCGACGTCGTTTCTTCAGCTGATGGCACTAAGTTAGCTGTAATAGAAAGTAATAATTATATTTATACCTCAACCGATTCTGGTGCTACTTGGACTGCTCGATCTGGTGCTGGTGCTAGAAACTGGGCATCACTTGCTTCTTCATCTGATGGTACAAAATTAGTAGCCGTTGCTAATGGAGGTTATATTTATACTTCAACCGATTCCGGCGCTACTTGGACAGAGAGAACTAGTGCTGGGTCTAGAAGTTGGATTTATGTTACCTCTTCAGCTGACGGTACAAAATTAGCGGCTGCTCTTTATATGGGTACTAATAATTATATTTATACTTCAACCGATTCCGGCGCTACTTGGACAGAGAGAACTAGTGCTGGGTCTAGAAATTGGATTTCTATTGCCTCATCTTCTGATGGAGCAAAATTAGTTTCCGTGGTTCAAAATGGTTATGCTTATACCTCAACCGACTCTGGCGCTACTTGGACAGAAAGAACTAGTGCGGGTTATAGAAATTGGTCTTCCATTGCTGCTGCTTCTGATATTACTAAATTGGCAACAGCCGTTGAAAGTGGTTATATATATACATCAGTTGACTCAGGTGCTACTTGGACAGAAAGAACTAGTGCGGGATTAAGAATGTGGAAGTCGATTGTTTCATCTACTGATGGTACTAATTTAGCCGCAATAGTTAATGGTGGTTATATTTATACTTCTTCTAATTCAGGTGTTTCTTGGACAGCAAGAACTAGCGCCGGAATGCAAAGTTGGTATTCTATTACTTCATCTTCTGACGGTACTAAATTAGCCGTTGTTGTTTATGGTGGCTATATTTATACTTCTTCTAATTCGGGCGTTTCTTGGACAGCAAGAACTGGCTCTGGTTCTAGATCTTGGATGTCTATTGCTTCATCTTCTGACGGTACTAAATTAGCTGCGGTGGTTCAAAATGGTTATATCTATACCTCTTCAGATTCTGGTGTTACTTGGATACAACAAACTGGTTCTGGTTCTAGATCTTGGACCTCTATTGCTTCATCTACCGATGGTACTAAATTAGCCGCAGTTTCTTATCCAGGTTATATCTATACCTCTTCTGATTCTGGTGCTACTTGGACGCAACAAACTGGTTCTGGATCGAGATATTGGAACTCTATTACTTCATCTGCCGATGGTACTAAATTAGCCGCCAGTATCGGTGGTTCTGGTGGTTATATATATGTTTCAGCTGATTCGGGCGTTACTTGGACAGCTCAGACTACTGCTGGATCGAGATATTGGAACTCTATTGCTTCATCTGCCGACGGCATTAATTTAGCGGCCGTAGCCTTCAGGGGCAATATATATGTTTATAGATAAGGATTTGAACTCGAATAAAAAACAATCAAATTATCCCTCGCTTTTATCAGCGGGGGATTTTTGTAATAGCGAAATTTAATACGATGATTTATTTTGTTAAATAGTCGTTTCTAAATAGGGGAGGAAGTTTATTGTACGTGACAGTTATTTGAGTGCAAAAAAACTGTCATTTAGACAGTTTTTAGTATTTTAAATTTTTTAATATCTATTCTATTCTCACTATTTTGTATTCCACTTCTTTATCAGCTAAATGTATTTTAATCATTTCACCAAGTTTTCTTCCAATTAACGCTGAGCCGATTGGAGAATTATGCGAAATGATTCCTTGCAAAGGATTTGTTTCTGAAGAGCCTAAAATTAAATAAGTTTTTTGTTGCCCCTTAGTCTCGATAGTAACTTTATGCCCCAACTCCACTCTTTCTTTATTAACTATAGGTTTAATAATAATAGCTTTATTCAAGTGTTCTTCTATATCTAGGATTCTTTGATTCATTCCTCTTAAACGCCCTTTAGCTAATTGGTAGCCCGCATTTTCTGAAAAGTCACCCATTTCAGCCAACCTTTTTACTTCTTCAGCCGCCTGGGGGCGGTTTTTTAGTAGTTTGTCTAATTTAGCTTTAAGTTCTTTAAATTTTTCCTCGGTTAAATGAGGATCTGGTTTTATATTAGAGTATTTGCTTGGTTTTCTGATTGGTACTTGCATGTTTAAGAGTTAGTTTATTTTTTAAAATACTTAATTATCTGTTCTGTATTCATTATAAGAGTAATTCTAAGATTGGTAAAGCAAAAAATATATAATTTAAACTTTTTATAGAGATTAATTAAAAAGAAAAATTAAATTTGTTTTAGAAAAAACCAAATAGTTTTCTATTTCATTTTTAATTTTGTTTTAGCCACCTCTTGTTAGTCTAAAAGTAATTATATATTAAGGCTCTTGTCTTAGGTGAACTATTTTACCGGAGCAGGGCAACAATTTATGCTTAAAAAATTACTAAAAGCTAAGGGTTTATTTTTATTAGCTTTAATTATCGTGCCTTTTGTCACTATTGGCTTATATTGCCTTAGTCCAGCTAGGGTTGAGGCTATGATTTATGGCTATAATCATCAAGCTTTAAATTCTTTACGTCTTCTCTTAAAAAACGAAGAAGCTTGTCATGAACTTTGCTTCTTGAAGAGAATTGAAGAACGGAATAAATTGGTTGTTAACTTAAAAAATAATAATACAAAGTTATTAGAAAAAATGCGTTTAATTTTATTAGACTCTAAAGAAGATTTAATTTTCAAAAGAGAATTATTATTAGTCTTAAAACAAGCTAACTTAAAACCAGAATATCTACAAGATTATTTAAATAATAATAAAATGGATTTAGCTTTACGGGGAGAAATTAGTTTATTTAATGATAGCTTGGATAATAAAAAATTTTTTTCTACCATCGCTCAAGAATTAAGCTCTTTAAAACTTTCCGAGATTGAGCAACTCGAACGTCTTAACTTATTAATGAAATCCAATGATGATAAATGGTTTACACTTTATTTTTTTCTTTTAGAACAAGCCTCTAATTTGTCAGTTAAAATTAAAGCTCTTAGTGCTTTAAGCAATATTATTAATAAAAATTTATATTTTACTGAAAATTATCAAGAACGATTAATTCTTTTAGTTGATACTGAGACAACAAATAAATATTTACGTAAAAATATTATTTTTCTTTTAGCCGACCTGATACCGCTTAATTCCGGAAAAATTTTAAATTATTTTGTAAATTCTCAAAATAATGCAAAATTAGATGTTTTTAGTCGTTATTTTATAACGGATTTTCTTATTAGAGAATATAAAAATAATTATGTTTTTCCTCAGATATCGGAAGCAGAATGGAATGAATATCGTGTTCAGGAGGGCGATCTAAAAAATCATTAATTAGCTAAAAAATTTATGAAAAAAATATTATTTTTTTGTGGAATGTTGTTGGTTTTAGCTTTTTGGAGTTTACCCAACATTTCTTCTGCTATGCCTCTAGGCACTCTTTTATTCCGCACTTCTAATAATGGTCAAGCTTATGGTTATAATACTGACAAGTTATTAAAGATTGAAAATAGTATCTTAAAAGATATTTATACTGGTCATGTAGCCATTTATATTGGTAAGGAAAAGGGAATTGATTATATTGTTGAAGCTTTACCCGGTGGAATAAGAAAAGTGCCTGCTAAATATTTTATTAATGAAAGTAGCGGTGAGAAATTAATTGGCGCTAAAATTCCTCACAATTTAACTGAAGTGCAAAGAGAAAAGGTAATAAAGTTAGCCAGTAATTTAGCTGAAAGTGGCTTGGCTTATGATTTTAATTTTACTAAGCAAAAAGGGCCGAAGAGCGGAGAATGGATTTGTGTTGGTTTAACTGAAAAAATATATGAAAGCGCCAATATTGCCAATCCGCAAAATATTTCTCGTTTAGAATATAATGTTAATAATTATGCGATTAATATTACGCCAGACGGCTTTGATAATATTAGCATTTACAATCAGAAGGGAGATTGTTTTTCTAAAATTAAAGAATATTCTAAAATTGACCGCGAAACTAAGACTGCCTTACCAGCTCCAGAAGTTTTTGGTTTTAATGCTGGATTAGAACAAAATGGAGAACGTTATTTTTTCTTTCCCCAAACTCAGTTTTTTCAACCAGGCTTAGATGATGTAAAAGTTGATATTCAATTATCTAATAATTTTAATTCCGAAGAAATAAGAGGGAAGACACCAATTTTGTCCCTACTAAGTCGTTGGACATTTATTAATAACCCAATTTCTGCAATTAAGCAATTAGGACAAAAAATTGGTGTTGGCAGTAAAAAAATTATTACTAAAGCTAAAGAAAAATTACTAGCCATCACTACCCGTATTAAAGAAATGTTTAATAATAATGATAATGTCATTGTGATGTCTCAAGACAATAATATTAATCCTGGTTTGTTGGAAGATGATAATTCTTCTTCTACTAAATCTATTAGTCAGACTGCTAATAAAAAGAGCACTGTTAAAAAAACTACCACTAAAAAAGCAACAACTAAAAAAACGCTTGTTAAGAATACTACAACTAAAAAAAATATTGATAAAAAAACTACCATTCCGTCGACGACCACCAAAGCTACTATTCCCAAAACAACTCTTAATAATAATTTATCATCTTTATCATTAGCACAGCCGCTGGGAGTTACTTCTGCTGTTAAAGTTTCTAGTCCGGTTCATAGTCCGATTTTAGTTTCTTCAAGCAAGACGACAATTAACCCAACATCTAATAATAACTTAGCATCTAATAATCAAGTACCCAGCACAATTATTAATCAAAATAGTAATAGTTTGAGGGCTAATTCTGTTAATAATTCTAATATAAGTAATGATTCAATTAACACCAATCAACAAAATAGTGTAATAGATCAAGCCGTTAACCCAGCAGAAAAAGCTATGTTAAAAATTTTAATCAGTGCTATTTTTACAACCGGAACTGATGATATTATTGAATTATATAATCCCAATAATGAAGCCATTGATTTAGCTTCTGGTTATCGCTTAGAAAAAGCTAAAACCGCCAGCGACCCATCAATTATGATTCGACTAGGCAATATTGATGATGGTGACTATCCTGGGGGCACGGTTATAGCGGCTAAAAGTTATTATAGTATTACTAGTATTAATGCTAGTAGTGAAATCAAAAATCAAGCTCAAGCTATTGCCAAGCGCGATGACTTCAGTTTTAATAGTGCTGATTATACAGTCTATTTAGGAAAAGATGCTATTAGCTCTGATACGGATATGGATATTTTAGATAAGCTTGGTTATGGACCAGAAGCAAAATATTTTGAAGGTTTAGCACCGGCTCCAGAAATTACTGATTATTATTTTTTGCGTCGTAAAGTTAAGATTAATTCCACTGTTTCTAGTATGAGTTTTGGTGGCAGTGATTATAATAAAAGTGAATGTTATGATAGCGATGATAATAGTAAAGATTTTTTATTAATCAGTACTTTAACTAATACTAATGAAGTGGTTGATAACACTGCGACTGCCGAAAATTATTTACAAAATAATCAAAATAGTACAACTGAACAAAATACAGTAGCAAATAACACGGCGCAAAATGAAGTAAATACTAATTCTAACAGTATTGTTGTTAACAATGATTCCGGTAGTGTTGCTACTAATATCGTTACTAATTCTGATATTAATAGTAATAATTCTATTACCAATACTGATGTTACTGCTAGTTCTAACACTAATAATAATTCTGGTACTAATACCGAGTTCGTTTCTAATTCCAATAATTCTGATTTAATAGATGAGACAAGCCAATCTTTAACTCAGTATTATGGTCTTGAAAGTCCCGATTTAGCTTATATTTGGCATTTTGATGAATGTGGTGGTGATATTTTAGATAATGCTTTGTCTACTAAGGCCCAGTTAATTAAAGGTAGTAATACTTGGGAAGTGGGTAAGTGGGGTTGCGCCTTAAAACAATATTATAAATATAGTGCTTTAAAAACCAATCTGCCGACAGCGCTTAATGACGGAACTTTTTCCGTATCGTTGTCTTATAAATTTTTAGCTGATAATTCTCGTTTTTATTTATCTTTAAATAATAATAGCGATCAACCAATAATCAAGATATCTTTTTTTCCTTATTATACTGATTTTGTTGGAGCGCTGGGTTCTTATCGTGAGAATGGTTTTACTTTGCCTTATGATAATAAGTGGCATCAATTAATTTTGGCTGTTAGTAATGAAGGAAGATATTTTGCCCTTTATAATGATGGTCGAGAGTTGCTGAAGAAAAATTTAGATAAACCTGTCTCTAATATCGATTCTTTTGAAATTAAGGGAGATAATAATTATAATTTAATTGATGAGATTGGTTTATGGCAAAGTGCTATTACTAAAGAAATGGCTAGTGTATTATATAAATCCAATCTTCCGCTTTATCCAGCTCTAGTTCCTTCGGAAAGCGAATCAGCCTCTCTTTTGCATTATTGGGATTTTTCTGATCAGAATAGTGATTTGGCTCAGGATAGGGTTGGCAGTAATAATATAAATTTTGTTTTAGGTAGTGAAAAGGTTTATGGTAAAAATGATTTAGCTTTAAGAATTAATAAGGGGAATGAAGTTTTAAGAACTTCTTTTTTACAACCAATTACTAATTCCAGTATTTCTTTAGATTTTTGGTGGCGCAATTCAGCTTATCCCGAGGAAGGTCGTGGCAAGATAAATTTAGAAACTACTAGTGGGCAAAATTTAGGATTAGTACTTTCTATGTTTCATCCAATAGTTGTTATTGATGGTCAAGAAATAAATTTAAGCACAGCTTTTTTACCAAAAGATGATAGGTGGCACCATGTTGTTATAGTTTATAATTCAACTCAACATCAATTTTATCTTTATATTGATGGCAGTGAAAAAATAAAACAAGATGTGGTTTGGTCCAATCCCGGAATAATTAGTTTAAATATTAGTAATGAAAACTTTTTTTATGATTTAGATGAAATAGGCGTTTGGCGTGGTGCTTTAACTAAAGAGGAAATAATAGATTTGTTTCAATATTAATTTTATTAAATAAGGTTTAAAATTATAGTTTATTAACTATTTTCTGGCACTAAACTCCGGAATTTCTCAAATAACGTTATAAAAAAATAAAGGTTGAACCGTGGTTCAACCTTTTTGTAATGTCAGGAAACCCCGCACGAGGATTCATTGTGCGGCGCAGCCGCCCGAGTGCGGGGATGAATGACGCGATACTTAACAAGTCACGCAGGG
>JALOQQ010000005.1 GCA_025453315.1 Planctomycetota bacterium | reverse complement strand
GAAACTCCTTTTTTTACAATTTCTTGTTTTTTATCTCCAGATAAATTAAAATCAATATTTCTAAGTTTCTTTTCAATAACATTATATAATTCTCGAGAATCTTTTTCATTAAATTTAACCCTCTTTTTCAGGCTTTTGTCATAACCATGAGCAACAATACTGCCTCTTTGTTTTATAATTTCCTTAGCCTTGGTTTGCCCCTTTAAACAAGCGGCTATTTCGTCTTCAAAAAGTATTCTTAATTCATTAATAGTTAATTTTAAGCGACGAGCCATTTCTTTATAAAATGGCAAGAGATGAAAACCAGCATAAGAAACCAAGTATTCCGCTTCATTACGCGTATCAAGTGCTAGGCCATAGTCAATAAAAATTTGTAAATCCTTTTTATTGATTTTATATTTAGTAACTAATTTTTTTATAGCCAAATCTCGTAATTTAGAATAATTTTTAAGGGCTAAATATTCTTTTTGCAAAAAAATTAAATCTTTTTTAATAACATCTTTTAATTCTTTAAGATAATATTTTTTATCCCAGGGTTTACCACAAGTAACAAAAACAGGCATCCAACCAAATTCCTGAGCCAATTCTTGAGCCGCCAGAGCAATATTTTTCTTTTTATTTTTAACAGCTAAGGCCATTTTTAAAACCGCTCTTTTTTCTTCTAGAGTAGTAGAAATTTCTCTGGGCTTAGTTAAAATAAAAAGGGCTTCAGAGTATTCGGTACTATCCTTCAGAAGATGTAATTTTTTAGTCAAAACTTTATCCATTAAAGGCTCCCAATATTTATCGCCTGTCCAGGCAAATTGATCATAAATAGAAGTGTAATGTATTAAGTTACGATTAAGTTGATATCGTTTAATTAAAGCTGAATTAGAGACTTTTTTAAAATTAATTTGAGAGTTTTTTTTGATAATTTTTTTATTCTTTAATTTTAAAGGATAAAACTTTTTTAATTTTTTTTCTAAAGCTAAAAAATTACTTTTAGTTATTCTACCGATAGCTAAAAATAATTTTTTAAAATAAGAAATTGGAATATAATTTTGTTCTATGTAATTACCATTGAGAGTACAGATGTTTATAATACTGCGACCAATACCAAACTCCTTTAAAAAATAATATGAAGTATCCTCTGTCATCCAGGTGTCTAAATCAAGAGGATAAATTCCGCCCCACTCTCCCATCTTAATCATTTCCTCATTTAAATAATAGTTTTTAGTTTCTTGAATTAATTTATCTTCTCGATTCATATATAATTAATAATTATTTTCAAAATTGGAGCAAATGAATAAATTGGTCTTTTAATTAAACATTATACCAACACATTAATTTATTCTGACTTCTCTATAAATAATAACATTAATAAACATATTTTTCCATTAAAACCATACTTAACTATCTATTAATTTCAAACTAAAAAAATAAGCTCAAAATTACTATTTTGAGCTTAGAAGTCTTAAAATTATTTTTTTAGAAATGACGATTGTTTTGTACCATTTCTCTTCTTAACCAACGAGTCGGTTTACAGGGATTAGAAAATAAAGTCCAAGGTTTGTACCACCAAGAACTGTCTGGTAAATGGACTGCTCCAAAACTAACTGCTTTAGCGCCTAAATTAGCCACTACTTCTAAATCCTTATATTCCATTACCGAAGGGGCAATTATTGGTATTGAACTGTGACGACAAAGATCACTGACCATACCCCAATTAAGCACTTGAGCTGGCTTTCCTGAAACACCACCACCGCCGCCACCAACTTTTTTTTCTAAACGATGCAAAGGAGTCTTTTTGTCAGGATAAACCTTTTCCCAGGGTATGCTATTAAGACTAATAGCCTCGACAATACCGGTTAACTCATTAGCAATAGCGACACAATTTTGCGTAACTGATAATTTAGCGATTATCGGTTTTTTAGTTGTTCTTTTAACGGCATTAATGTCTTCAACCACTGATTTTACATCAGCTAAAGGATTACCACTATTGGGACAAGAACCATTAACTTCATAAGCAACAAAAGGAAAATGATCTAACTTCATCACAATTTCTACTAATTCTTCTCGCTTTCCATGTATAGAAACAATGATTTTGTATTTTTCAAAATTAATTTTTGGAGCGATCTTTTTAGCCCACCAGTCAGCTCCTTTATTGGTTAAGCCGACCTTATTTATCGTACCGCCCTTTATTGGCTTAATACAAGCCCAGGGTTTATACCAACGTAAATTTCCTTTACGTTCTTTAAGGGTTAAAGTTTTTATAACCACCGTAAAATCTTCTGGTTTTATTAAACCTAAAAAAACTAACGGTCTCTCCCAAAGCCAACCCTTACCTTTGAAACCAAGTGCACCACTGGCTACTACATAATCCAGTACGTGTCCATTAGACAACTTTATCATACAACCTCCGATTTATTAGTTAATAATTATACTATTTTAAAATGTTCAGATTTAAAAATTTCACTATTATAAGTGATTTTTTACAATAACAGAAAATAATAAAAATGACAAGGACGCAAACCTTGTCATTTTAAACATACTAAAATCTATTTTGGATATATTAAAAACTTAATACAAATTGTTTTTTAAAAATAAATTATAAAAATTCAATACACTAAATTTTATTAAAATAAAGAAATGTCCTCTAATTTACCTCGTAAACAAACTGGATCCATAGCTTTTATTTCTTCATAATAAGGGACGTTTTGGGGTATATCATTAAGTAAAAAAATCTTTTTATTATTAACATAAGCTTGGGACATTTCCATTAAGCAATTTCCGCCAATATAATTTTCTATACCTCTTTTTTCTAGATTAACTATTAAAATAGCATCGCTTTCTAAAATATGCTTATAGTGAATTCTAATATAGTCGTGAGTTTTTTTATATTCTGCATTTTCTTCAGCCGAAGCGTTTTGCAAAAAAGCTCTTTTTTCTCCTAAAACATGGTCTTCATAATCTTGGTGAATCCAGCCATCATAACCTAAGACGCGGAGCTTATTTTTACATTCCACCATTTTATGAACAAAACTATTACTGCCCAGGACGTAAATTTTCATATTATTTAATTAACTTTTTTTGCCGTTCTCGAAATGAAATGGCTTGCTTTGACTGACAGGGTGGTGGCATCTCCCCTAAATCCGGTAAATAATTCTCGACTTCTTGCCAAATAGTTTCAATTTCTTCTTGATTAAATTCTTTTTTAAAAATTAACTTAATCCTATCATCCTTTATTACAATAACAATACCTCTATCTCTAAATTCATCAACCATAAGTAGCGGCAATTGAAAATTTTGCAAATACTTTTTTTCAAAATATATTTCTTGACTATCAAAACCACAAAAACCAGAACCATAAGTCGCATAACCTTTTTTTCTCAAATCAAACACTGCCGATCTGACCTGCGGTTCAATGTTTTCCTGATAAGCTCCTAAACTCAATTCCTCTTCGGTTGCTATTGGACAATTTTGCCGTCTAGCCTCTATTTGAGGGCTCATTTCATTTAATGTCTTCTGTCTTAATTTTGTGAAGTAACTAAACAACCTAATTTCATTAGAAGTAAAATTATAATAAGCAGCTAAACTCTCTATATCCTTTTCATTTCCATTAACAAAAACCTGCCTAATATAATCTTCATTTTGAAAATCTGGATTTGATTCTTTACTAAATTGAATCTCCGGTTTATTATCTTTTTTATTAGGTTTTTCAAAGCTTGCGCCTAGGTTTATCATAAAATTTCTATTGAATTAAGCCCTCCTATGGCCGCAACCTTATATTGGCTGCGAGACCTGGATTCGAACCAGGATAAACGGCTCCAAAGGCCGCTGTCCTACCGTTAGACGATCTCGCAATATAAACAAACAATAATTGTATAGTAAATAATTTAACTGCACCTGTCAAACTTCTTATTAAATACTAAACTCCCCCTTATTTCAAACAACAAGAAAAACGGCCAAAAGCCGTTTTCTTTATCTAATTATCAACTAAACTTCGGAATATTTTTTAACGGCCAATAAACTAGCAATAATATTAATAAAAGCCACAATAGCAAATTGCAAACCAAACATCTTAACAAAATTATCTAAATAATAAGATAAAATATTAATATTATAACCCATAAAGAAAGTTTCTAGATAAGGCTGAATTAAACTTAAAAAAGGATAGAATAAGGAAATAATTATTAAGATACTAGCTAAAGTATAAATTAGAGAAGAAAAAACAAAAGGCATAAAAGTAAAATAATTTGAGGCTCCCACTAAACGCATAATGGCAATTTCTTTGCGGTGAGTATAGACTGCCATACGAACTGAATTATAAACTACTAGCAAACTAATAGCGATAAATACCGCTATAATCAACATACCAATCTGATTAATACGTCTGGTAATAAGATTAATTTTATTTAAAATTGTTGTATTATCGGTAAAATCACGAGATTCAATAATATCATTTTCTAAAGATTTTAATTTTTGAATTAGATCAGGAATATATTCGGTTTTCTTTGGTGTAATGACAAGACTCGGAGAAAGTGGGTTAGTTCCTAATTCATGTAAAGACTGTAAAATTTCTGGATTATTTTTATTTTTAAGACGGAAAAAATCTAAAGCTTTTTTCTTGGAAACATACATGACATTTTTAATCTGATCCATGTTAGTTAAATCAGAGCGCAGAGCCATGATCTGATCTTCAGTAGCATCGGTTTTTAAATACAAACTAATATCTACCTTATCCTTAACTACATCAACAGCGCCCTGACTTATTATTTTAGCAACAATTAGAGTGTTAATAGAAAATAGAGCCAAACAAAGAATAGTGACTGTTATCACTGAGAGCCAAACGTTTCTCACTACATCTTGTAAGCTAAATTTTATTATACGAATAAGAGAAAGAAGCATAGAAAAAAAATTAATTACCAATTATAATAAATATTTACCATGTTCACGGTCACTAACGATTCGACCATGCTCCATGGTAATAACTCTCTTTTTTAAACGATTTACCACTTCGCGATTATGAGTAACTAAGATTACCGTAGTACCAAAATTATTAATTCTTAATAATAAATCAATAATTTCTTCAGCATTAATAGTATCTAAATTTCCAGTTGGTTCATCAGCTAAAAGTATTTTAGGTTGGTGAACTAAGGCGCGAGCAATAGCCGTGCGCTGTTGTTCGCCACCAGAAACCTCACCGGGATAACGATTCTGTTCTTCTTCCAAACCAACGATTTTCATAACGCTAGGAACAATCTTATTAATCTTATTTTGACTGCGTCCACAAACTTCCAAAGCGAAAGAAACGTTTTCTTTCAAAGTCTTACGAGGTAATAATTTAAAATCTTGAAAAATAACACCAATTTGTCTTCTTAAATAAGGAACTTCATTGCGTCGAATATTGGTAATATCCCAATCGCCAATCATTACTTTTCCTTCATCTACTTTTTCCTCACCAATTAAAACTTTCACCAAAGTAGTTTTGCCAGTGCCAGATTGTCCAACAATAGAAACAAATTCTCCGGGACGAATATGTAGACTAACATCATCTAAAACTTTGATACCGTTAATATAAGATTTGGAAATGTTAAAAAGTTTAATCATAAATAAAATTATTTATTCTTCTTATTTATTTTGCTTAAGACTATAATTTTTTAGGCCATAGCTTAATAAATTTTCTGTATCTTTAAAACTATCTTCGCGACTTTGTGCACCTAAGGTAACGGTGATAATTTCTTTATCGTCTTTAATGGCTCTAGTGGCCAAACAATAACCTGCCTCATGAAGGTAACCAGTTTTCGATCCCGTAACATCAAATTTGTCTTCACGTACTAAACGACTAGTATTTTTTAAATAATGCTTTTTCTTAGTGTCTACTGTATAGAAGGTGTAACTAGGAAGAGTAGTAATTTTTTGAATAGTTTCGTCTTGAAAAACTTCTTTAGCTATTATAGCATAATCAGCGGCAGAACTCACGTTCTTGGGAGAAAGTCCGGTAGGCTCAATAAAATGGGTAGTGGTCGCTCCCCATTGAGCCGCTTTTTTATTCATCCGTAAAATAAAAGTCTCGCGACCCAAACCACTAACACGAACCAAAGTTTCAATAGTATTATTAGTAGAAGCTATTAATGAAGAATATAATAAATCCTTTATTTTAACTTTTTCACCATCCTTTAAACTCAATTTAGCCGCTTCACCATTAGAACAATATTTTAGATTATACTTTTCATCTTTACTGCGATAAGTAACAATAGTCTCTGGATCAATATTTTGTCCTAAAAAAACTTTAATAGCTACTAATTTGGTTAGACTGGCTACGGGAAAAGTTTTATTAGAATCTTTTTCCCACAATATTGAATCATCCTGACAAGACAAAACTATTCCTGATTTTGATTCTATCTCTAAGTCCGTTTCTTTTTTTGGTTTAGTATTTTGGGAATTTATATCAACTTTAGTAGTTTTTTTAACTTCAACTTTTTTAGTAACCGGGGCATTATTTATTGTTTTTTTATTTTCTTTTAAACCTTTTTTTATTGTCCCGCTAGGAGCAGAAAGTATTTCAATTTTAATTTTTGCTAAGCCGTCACTCAAAGGAGCAATTTTTTTAAAAGCTTGTTTTTCTAAATCAATAACTCTAGTGGGAAATTTTTTTCTATCTGGCCCGAAATCATTAATTTCCACATCAACAAACTTATTGTTATTTAAATTATAAACTCTTAACTTAGTTCCTTTGGGAAAATCTGGTGAAGCAGCATAATTTCCAGACTTATAACCATAATAACTAGCCTCACCAACCGCTAAAACGTTGGGATTAGAAAATAAGGCTAAACGGACAAAAGAAAAAGGGAAAAAAGCAGTTACGGTCTTATTTTTAGGATTATCAATCGAAGGTAGTGGGCGCCAAACTTTATAATTGCTATCAAAAAAGAAAATTTGTTTTAAATAATTATTATTAGAATAATTAAAAATAATTTTGGTTTTATTATCAGTTTTATAATCACTAGGGTTACTAACTGAAAACTGATAAAGCGCACTATTTTTTTGCCAAACACTATTTTCAGGAAGTAAATTATCTATTTTTTCTAATTTTATTCCATTAGCTTTTTTAAAAGCTTGGGCTGAAACTGTCACTTTACATTCTGTTAAAGAAACGCTTTGTTCTTTAGTGATTGCTGATTCAGAAAAAATTAGTTCTTTACTAGAATCATCAGCTTGAACGAAAAAAGGAATAAATAAAAATAAAAAAAATATCACCGGAATGACTTTAATAACTATTAATTTTATTTTTTGACAAAAAGATAAAAACATGAAATTATTGACTAGGTTAAAGAGGAACAATATAATTATAACATATTAAAAAAAGAAGGCTAACGCCCTTTTTTCTTTTATAAGCTTTGGCTAATTTTTGTAAAAAGATTATTGATTTACTAAAGCCGAAATAGCTCAGCTGGTAGAGCAACGCACTCGTAACGCGTAGGTCGCGGGTTCAATTCCCGCTTTCGGCTCAACTTTAATTTAAAACTAAAGATTAAATTATCTTTATTGTTTTAACTCTCAACTTATAATCGACCAAAAAAATACCTAAACCAACGTTCGGGATTATTTAAATTTTCTTCTTGATTTTTAATCGTTTCGTTAATATTATTATTCCTTTCATCTTTTATAATCACAACTTGTTCGCCCTCCTTCTTTAAGCCCAAATTCAAGCGCGCCTGTTCTTCAACTGCCTGACTAGACTCAAGATATCCTACTATTTCTTTTAAGTTATTGTTTTCTTCCGTAAAACTATTAATATCTTTTTTCATTTCAGCAATTTCTCTATTTACCGCTAAACGTCTTTGATAATTTTTTACAGCGGGAATTAAAACGACCACCAAAATAATAACCAAAAGAATGGCTAAGGCTTTTTGATTACCAAATATTCTCAGCCACAAACCTGGACGACGCTGTTTAAGCTGATTTAATTGCTGATTAATTAAATTTTTCTGGTAATTAAATTTCATTTTCTATTTAATCGCTAATATTTTTCTGTTATAAAAAAACTTAACGCTTTCTAATAAAATCAAATTAAAGATAGCAAAAGCTAAAATTCCCAACCAGGCTTTAGCCGAAAGAGCAGTGGTGCGTAGAATATTTTGTAAAACTGGAGTATAAATTGCTAAAACACATAACAATAAGCTGGTAATAATAGCAACGACCGCATAACGATTATTAAAAATATTTAGTTGCCAAATATATTGTTTTAGACTGCGCAAACTTAAAATAGAAATAGCTGATTTAGTGCCCAAGATAGCAAAAACAAAACTACGTAAAACAACCTCATTATATCCTTGTTTCGTTAAATAAACAAAAATTAATAATAATATTATATCACGAACAAAGCCAACACCAAAAATAGTTATTTTCATTCTTTTGTCGATAATGGGTTCATTCTGTGGTCGTGGTTTTTCCTTCATAACCCCCTTCTCTCCTTTTTCAAAAGCAGAGAAAAAACTCGGCAGACCATCATTAATAATATTAACCCAAAGGATTTGCGTTGGCAAAATCGCTAAAGGTAATCCTAAAAAAATCGAACCAGCCACTAAGATAATCTCAGAAAAAGAATCTGATACTAAAAAAGTAATAGCTTTTTTTATATTAGCAAAAATAATTCTACCCTGTTCTACGGCCGAAACAATAACCTTAAAATTATCATCTAAAAGTACTAGGTCAGCACTTTCTTTAGCAATATCCGTTCCCGAGCCCAAACAAACTCCAATATTAGCCGACTTTAAAGCTGGAGAATCATTTAAACCATCTCCAGTCATAGCTACCACCTCACCATTATCTTGCAAGGCTTTAACAATTCTTAACTTATGTTGAGGACTAACTCGAGCATAAATATTTACTGTTTTTACCACTTCTCTTAAAGCTTTATCATCGATAATTTCCAAAGCATCGCCGGTCATAATTAAACTTTCCTGAATTGAGAAACCAAGTTGCTGAGCAATAGCTGCAGCTGTTAGTTTGTGATCACCGGTAATTATTATGGATCTAATACCAGCCTGACGACAAATCTGAATTGTTTCCTTGCTTTCTTCTCGTAATGGATCGCTAATAGTAATTAGAGCCATCATTATTAACTGTTGATCTAATTTTTGCCAATTTAATGGTCGACCATTTACCACTTCTTCTTTTATTAACGGTCGATAGGCTAAAGCTAAAACTCTTAATCCAGAGAGAGTAAATTTTTCATATTGCGCTAACCATCTTTGTTTAATTTCTTTAGTGAGAAGCTCTACCTTGCCATTATTCCAATAATGAGTAGCTTTATCCAATAAACGCTCGGGTGCACCCTTTTCGTAAAGCACATATCCGTCGCCTTGCTTATGAATAGTAATCATGAATTTCTGTTCACTACTAAAAGGCAATTGAAAAATTTCCGGTTCTTGAACCAAAAATTTTTCCCGTAATTCACCGGCTAAAGCTGAGAAAGATAAAAGAGCGGTTTCAGTAGGAGCGCCGACTAATTTCCATTTTTCAGACGGATCTTGAGGATTTTCAATATCACCGTTATTACACAAAACGCTTATTTTAGTAATTAAATTTAATTCTGAAGATTTTTTTTCTTTTTCCAAAAAAGTTTTAGCATTATATGTTTTTTCGGAAAACCAAATATTTTCTACTGTCATTTTACCAGTAGTTAATGTACCGGTTTTATCCGTACAAATAACCGTAGTAGAACCTAAAGTTTCCGTAGCCATTAAACGACGAACTAAAGCTCTTTCTTGTAAAATTCGTTTCATTCCTAGAGTTAAAATAACTGTAACAGCTACCACTAATCCTTCAGGAATAGAGGCTACAGCTAAGGCTACAGCAACAACAAACATTTCCCAAAAACCTCTACCCTGCCAAACACCAAAAATTACCACTAAAATAGAAATAATAACCATGATAGAGCCCAATAATCTTGAAAGGTCAGTTAGACGATTTTGTAAAGGAGTGCTAATAGTTTTAGCGTCTTTTAATAATTGTGAAATTTTACCAATTTCGGTTTCTTGACCAATAGCGGTTACGACTGCTAAAGCAAACCCAGCCACCACTACTGTTCCGGAATAAACCATATTACGACGATCAGCTAAAATAGTATCAGACTTTAATTTTTCAGCCGTTTTATAAATTGGCAAAGACTCTCCGGTTAAGGAAGCTTCGTTAACCTGCAGATCTGAACTTTTGATTATTCTGGCATCAGCCACCGTTTGATCTCCTGCTTTTAAAACAAGAACATCACCTATCGTAACTTCACTGCTTTCAACTTCGTGTTTTTTTCCTTCTCGTAAAACTATTACTTTATGAGTTATTAAATTTTTTAATTTAGTCAAAGCGGAATTAGCTTTTTTCTCTTGAAAAAAACCGATTATAGCATTAACTAAAATCGAACCTAAAATAACACTACCATCAATATATTCTCCTAAGAAAAAAGAGATGGTGCCAGCACCAAAAAGAATATAAGTAAGAGGATTTTTGAATTGATTTAAAAAAATAATGAGCGCACTTAATGGTCGCTCTTTTGCTATTTGATTAAAACCGTATTTTTCTTGTCTTTTTTTAACTTCAGTTATCGCCAAACCATTAATTGTTGTCTTTAATTTTTTTAAACTTTCTTCGACTGTTAAATCATGAAACATAAATTAAAATTATTTTACCATTAAACTTTTTCTTTTAAAATTATTATAGACTATTTAAAAAATTATTAGACCGTCGGTGATTGTTAAACTTTTCTTTCTTTGGGTGTAATCCAAAAACCCATATATTTGCCAAACATTAACCTAGCTTGCGCATCTAAACAAGGAATGGCACCAAAAATAACCACTGAAAAAGGAACAAACATCCACTCTAAAATCAATAATAATTTGTTTTTAAAATTATAATGGGCGGGCATTGGTGGTAAAAGTAAATTAGAAACTATCGCTGATAATATTAAACCGATCATGGCCAAGTTCATTAATAAACTAGAAATACCTGGTAAATTTCCAGAAAGAACCGTGGTATTGAAACGCTCGCCACCTAAAATAAGAGGCATCCAACCAACTACGGCAATAATTAAAGCATTGGTTCCCCAAGAATGAAAGCCGTATATCTGAATAAAGGCATGTTTAATAATTCTTCCTAATTTATGATTATTTTTTATTGCCTGCCAACGCTTAAAACTATTAAAAATCAAAAAAGGAATATTTTCAGCACCCCAAGCCCAACGACGTTGTTGTTTATAAAGATTCCGAGCTGTGCGCCAGAAGTTACGATCCATCGTAACGTCCATAGACACGGTGTGGTATAAAGGCTCAACTCGATAATCACCATTATAATACATTAAACAGTGCCAAAAAATACGAGAATCCTCACTAACCATATGGGTTGACCAAAAACCAATTTCCGCTAAAGCCTTAAAGGTCATAGAGTGAGAAGAATAAGTAACCAACTTTTCTTGTCTAATTTGCATCATCATTTGCCAAAAAGTATTAGAGGTAGCCGCCACTCGTGAAAAAAACGGTGCTTCCCAAATATTATTATGATACATCGGTATTGGTTGATAGCTAGCACGATAAGGGTCGTAAACAGTTAAAAATTTATAAGTCAAAGAAAAAAAGTAACCTGGTTTAACAACCGTATCAATATCAAAAACACTAACTAAAATTTTGTTATAATCCAGTTTTTCTTTATCTATTACTTCTCTTTTAACTTCCTGCGCACCCCAAGCCTGATTAGCTCCCTTTACTTTCATTTCACCAACTAAACCGTCAGGATGAATAGTAAAAATAAAATTTCTAAATTTTTGATTATACTTCTTAACAATAATTTCACCGCGTTCTTTCGCTTCGATGCCGGCTCTTTCTTCAATAGTAAGAACCACTATCATTTTTTTTGCTGGAAAGCCATCGTTTAATAAACTATCTAAACAAGTCTCAATTATTTCAATACTTTCTTGATAAACTGGCAAAATAATTAAATGAGTAACATCATTCCAAGTCCAACCACTTTTATAAAGAGGCTGAACAGTTCCTTGATGTTCATAATTAACAACACTTTGTTGATTTAATTCACGACATTTTTCCTCCCAATTAATAGTTAAATTACGTTTCATTTTACTATAGGAAGATATTAAATAAATAGCTAAAAAGATAACTAAAAGTAACCAATAAACGTTAAAAGCAATAATAAAATAAGCCACCAGAGTTGGTTTAAAATAAGAAAGAATAAGTAACGCCAAAAGACTACCCAAGGAAAAAAAACCTGGGATTATTTCTAATATGCGATAAACCACCTTATCTTTTCCGCTTAGTTCTGTAGCTCGTCCTATTTTAAGATAATCCATATAAAATAATAATTTTACCTTTAAAATAACCAATCTAATTTTTAATCAAACCAAAAAAGTAAACTAGAATTTAAAAACACCTCTTTTTCTTAATTCAAAAAAACAACGCGCGCAAGCATTAACATCGTAAGCGGCATCATGGGCATCATTAAAATCTTCACCGAAAAGCTGTTGATGTAATTCGGTTAAATTGGGCCATTTAAAATAACCACGTGGAGTAGGAATACGACAAAAATTTACTGACTCCTGCATAGTACAAAACTTTTTAATACTAGCTAAATTATTTTTTAAACCAGTACGCAAAAATTCCGCACCCACTATTTTCTCATCAAAATTAATATTATGAGCAATGAGAAGCTGTGCATTATCTAAATGAAAAGAAAAATCAAATAAAGCTTCTTCTAAAGGAATACCTTCTTTAAGGGCACGCTCGGTGCTAATACGATGAATTTTAGCTACTTCTTCCGGAATTACAAAACCATTTGGTTTAATAATATAGTTTCGACTTTCAATTAATCCTCCCTGATCATTGTAGCGTTGCCAAGCTATTTGCACCAAACGTGGCCAATTTTGCAAGTCTTCAATTGGGGCTTGATAATTTTTAGGTAAACCGGTGGTTTCTGTATCAAAAAATAAAAACATGTTCATTTACAAAATCTCTGTTTTTAAAAACAGAGATAAATAATTAATTTTGAATAATAATTGTTTCACCTTCGCTTAGTTCTTGAGCATCATTTTTCGTTAAAATAACTGGCGTTTGTTCTTTTGCTTTATTATCTTTTTTTCTATCATCTTCTACTGTCTTATCTTTTTCTTCAATCTCTTCTTCTTCATTATTATTAATTACGGGAACGACTTTTATTTCTCGTCCACGAAAATCTACTGGACGAATATTATTTAAAGTCTGTAAAGAAAGACTAGGAACTTCTTTTTCCGGAACAACTGTTTCTTCTGTATTAGTATCTTCTTCGGCTAATTTTATAATTTCCGAAGAACTATCAGCTAAGTTATTAAACATTTTATCAACATAGGCTTGTCTTTTTTCTTCTTCTAATTGTTTAACCACTTCCATTTCTTTAGTTTTTTCCTGTTCTTTTTTCTTTTTTTCTTGGCGTTGTTCTAATTCTTTCTGTTTTTCAGCTCTATTTTTTAAAAGACATTCTTTACAATAAACCGGTCTAACACCGTCGGGTTTAAAAGAAGTATAAGTTTTCTTGCCACAAGAGCCACAAATCGATTCAAAGCCCTTTGGTTCAACTTGTACCTCTGGGGCTGGAACCGGTTTTACTATAAAAGCTGGCTTAACAGAAATTGATGGGTTATTTGATGAGTTGGATGAGTTATTAGAATTGGATAAGTTATTAGAACTAGTTGGAGAAATTACTGAAGAAACACTTGTTGGAATTGAACTAGCTGAAGGAAAATTAACCGAAGGCGCAACCGAGGGGGTGTTAGTATTGCCGATAGCATTTCTATTAAAGACGGGTTTATTAGTCGCCTCACTGGCAGCTGGATTACTTCGTATTAAAGGTGCCTTATAATTATTTGGAAAATTATTACCAGCACTTACAAAATTACGTGGTATTGTATTTTGATGATTGTTTTGAATAGCTGATGTCCCGCCCTGAACATTTGGAGAACCTCCTTCATATTTGCTAGGAAAGGGAGCTTTTTTTTGCCCATGATCGCCCTTAGCTTTTTGCTCTTCTTCTTCTAAATTTTCATGCCAACGCCTAATTTTTTCCTCAACAATTTCTTTAGGGGTAGCATAACGTTCTCGTGAAGAACGAATAACTTTTTCAACATTACCGGTTTTTTCATCACTTCTTAAAGGGGGCATGCCTTTAGCGGAAAATGGAGCTGAGGCAACTCCGTCGATCATAAGTTTAAGATACATTTCGTATTTAGGTAAATTAACAATATCTTCCTCTAAAAATACTGGAGTAAATTCTTTTACTAATTCTTCGGCATCGGCCGCACCAACTCTAAACACTACTAAAGTACCAACATTACCAAAAACAGCCGGTTTTACTTTTTCATTAAGCTGTTCAATATATTGATGAGCCATAATTAGACAAAGGCGATATTTTCTGGCTTCCGATAAAATATTAGCGAAACTGTCGGTGGTAAAATTTTGAAATTCATCAATATAAAGATAAAAATCTTTTCGCTCTTCTTCAGTAATATCAACTCTGCTCATGGCTGCTAATTGGATTTTAGTAATCATCATGGCGCCTAAAAGAGCTGAGTTATCTTCACCAATTCTACCTTTACTCAAGTTCATAATTAAAATTTTACCCTCATCCATAACTTTTCTCATATCAATAGAGGATTTAACTTGACCAACGATATTTCTCATAAAAGAACTGGAAAGAAATTGACCAACCTTGTTTTGAATAGGTGATACGGCTTCTGAGGCAAATTTGTCGGCATAACTAGCAAACTCCTTTTCCCAAAAAGCTTTAACTACTGGATCCTGAACATTAGAAACTACCTTTTTTCTAAAAATTTTATCAGACAAAATACGAACTACGCCCAACAAAGTTGAACCTGGATAATCTAAAATTGCTAAAATTGCGTTACGCAAAATATATTCCAAACGAGGACCCCAGGAATCAGCCCATAATTTCTGAAAAACACCGATTAAACCAGAAGCAACTAAGTGACGCAAATGTTCGTCTACTTGTTCAACAATATTAAAAGCAATAGGATAATCGATATCGGCAGGATTAAAATAGATTACATCATTTATACGATTAGTTGGGACAAATTCAATAATTTTTTCTGCTAAATCACCATGAGGATCAACTACGGCCACACCATTACCATCACGAATATCAGCAACAATCATATTTTCCAAAATTGTTGACTTACCCATACCAGTTTTACCAATCAAATACATATGACGACGACGATCATCGGCTTTAATACCAAATTTACGGTACTGGTTACGAAAAGTTGTTAATCCAAAAAGAGTAATTGGATTATTGTTGTTAGCCATAGAATAATTAAACTACTTGGAAACACTATTTAATAAATCTGTGTAAGTGCTTAAAGTTTTATCCAACCCTTGCAAATAAGGTTGTAAAAAAATAAAACCAAAAATAATTGGAGCAATAATTATTATTAAATAAATAAAGGCTCTAATTTTTTGCCAAAAAATGTATTTTTTTATATATTTAACATCTTCAGCTAATTCTTTAATTAATTCTGAATTTTCCTGTAATATCTTTTTAAAATCTTCTGAATTATTATTTTCCCCAACTTTAGGTAAAACATTTTCTTGATCAATATCCATAGTCATATTTTAAAATTAATTGTCTATCCTCTAAAAACACACAATTTAGAATACTCTCCACCAATACTAGCCATTTCTTCCATATCTTTACTAGTAAAAGATTTCTGATTACGCCACTGAGAATTAACCAGTTCTGTGTCGGATTTAAATTTTTGTAAATACCATTTTTCAGCTCCAACAATCAGTTCTTTACCCATAATAGCAATATCTTTCTTTTCTAGTAATCCCGGAACAATGGTTGTTCTAAATTCATAAGGTAATCCGCTAGTTTTTATTATTGTAACACTTTTTTTGATTTTATTAAAATCAACTGGCACACCAACAACAGCTTCGTATTTAGCTAAAGGCGCTTTAATGTCCATGGCAATATAATCAATTAATTTAGTGGTTATTAATTTTTTTAACATTTCTGGATTAGTGCCATTAGAATCAAGCTTTATATCATATCCTAAGGCTTTTATTTTCTTAATAAACTTTGGTAAATCATTATGTAAAGTTGGTTCGCCGCCAGTTACAACAACACCGTCTAATTTGCCGACTCTTTCTTGTAAAAAAAGAAAAAGGCTTTCCTCTGAAATAGAAGGATAGCCTTTTTCTATATTTTTATCGTCTGACACGTTGGGCCAGACAAGCATAGGGTTGTAACAAAAGTGGCAACGGAAATTACATCCTGAAGTAAAAACAATAGCGGCAATATGATCTGGGTAATCAATAAGTGTTAATTTTTCTAAGCCACCGATACGCATAGGATTAAGGGATTTTAAGGAATACTGATTCAAATTCTAGGAACTGATTAAAATCCTAATTAATGGGAAAAATTATCCCAAAAAATCCTATTATAAATTATTTATCGCAACCGCAAGAACCACAACCACCACCAACCTTAAATGTTTTTCTGTCTTTATATTCAGCGGCCTTACCTTTATTATAATTCTTAACTGGGGTTAACCAACCGACTACTCGGCTGTAAACGATACATTCTTGTCTTTGAGTTTGAATTGGACTCATATTTTTTCCTCCCTTTTGCTATTTTTTATAAAATAACAAATGGTTTGTTTAAAATTATTAGTATATTTGAAATTTTAATATTTAATTTAAAAACTATTTTAATTCACCGGCATGCAATTCTTCAGCCACGTCCGCTATTTCCACATAACCAATTTCTTCATCACATTTAGGACAATATTTATGTTCTCCTGATAAATAACCATGTTTTGGACAAATGGAAAAAGTTGGGGTAATGGTAAAGTATGGTAATTTATAATTTTCAATAATCTTCTTTACCAAGCTTTTAGCAGTTTCGGGGTCATTAATTCTTTCACCAAGATAACCATGTAAAACGGTACCGCCAGTATATTTAGTTTGTAATTCATCTTGTAAATCTAAAGCGGAAAAAATGTCATCAGTAAAATTAACTGGTAAATGAGTAGAATTAGTATAATAAGGATCAGCTCCTTTAGTTGTTACAGCTTCATTATTAGCACATTTAATTTCAGGGTACAGTTCTTTGTCTTTTTTAGCGAAACGATAGGTACAACCTTCTCCGGGAGTAGCCTCTAAGTTGAAAAGGTTTCCGGTCTCTTCCTGATAATCCAAGAGTCTATTACGCATGATCTCTAAAATTTCAATTGTAAACTTTTTACCTTCTTCAGTGGCAGTACTTTCACCTAAAAGATTTTCCAGGGCCTCATTCATACCATTAATACCAATGGTATTAAAATGGTTTTTCCAATAAGAACCAAAACGTTCGTGAATATCTTGAAGATAATGCATGGAATAAGGATATAAACCTCCTTCAGTAAATTTTTCAACGATTTTCCTTTTAATTTCCAAACTTTCTTTAGCTAAATCCATTAATTTAAAAAGTCTCTCTTTAAATTCAGCCTTATCTTTAGAAAGATATCCTAAGCGAGCCATATTAATAGTTACTACGCCTAAAGAACCAGTTAAAGGGTTAGCACCAAATAAACCGCCACCTCTTTTTCTTAACTCTCTATTATCTAAACGCAAACGACAACACATACTTCTAGCATCATCTCTATCCATGTCAGAATTAACAAAGTTAGAAAAATAAGGGATGCCATATTTAGCGGTCATTTCCCAAAGAGGTTTTAAACAAGGACGCTGCCAATCAAAATTCTTATCAATATTATAAGTAGGAATAGGAAAGCCAAAAACACGACCAGTAGAATCACCTTCTAACATTACCTCACCAAAAGCCTGATTAAAAATATCCATTTCAGCTTGAAAATCTTTATATTTTTCATTTTTAACTTCACCACCAATAATAACATTCTCTTCTCCGATTAATTTAGATGGCGTAACATCAAGGGTGATGTTAGTAAAAGGGGTTTGAAAACCAACTCTGGTTGGTACATTAACATTAAACATGAACTCTTGTAAGCACTGTTTTACATCTTTAAAACTCAAACCATCATAACGGATAAAGGGAGCTAAATAAGTATCAAAATTAGCAAAAGCTTGAGCACCAGCCGCTTCACCTTGAAGAGTGTAGAAAAAATTAACAATTTGACCTAAAGCACTTCTAAAATGTTTTGGTGCTTTACTCTGAACTTTTTCTCTAACACCACCAAAACCTCTTATTAATAAATCTTTTAAATCCCAACCGCAACAGTAAGGAGCTAACAACCCTAAATCATGAATATGAAAATCACCATTAATATGAGCGTTTCTAATTTCAACCGGATATAATTTATTTAACCAGTAACGAGCAGATATTGAAGAAGCAATATAATTATTTAAACCTTGAACTGAAAAACTCATGTTACTATTCTCTTTTAAGCGCCAATCAGCTTGTCCCAAATAATCTTCCATTAACTTCTCATCAGAAACACCTTTATTAATATCACGTAATTGCCTATGCTGATCACGATAAATAATATAAGCTTTAGCAATTTTAGCCTGACGATTCAGAATTAATACATCTTCTACCACATCCTGAACTTCTTCTACTGCTGGAATAGTATTGATATGAAACTTATTTCTAATTTTTTCAACGACCTCATTACTCAATTTAATCACCAAATCTTCATCATCTATTTCTACTGACTTAGCGGCATTACTTATAGCCTTAGTAATTTTATCTTGGGTGAAATCAACAATTTCCCCTGATCTTTTCCTAACTTTGGTGATAATTTCGCGCATAGGTATTATTAAAATGGTATTATTTTAGATTAATCTTTTTATTACCAATCTTATTTTTTAATAAGTTATTTAACTCTTTTTTAAAATCTTGAGCGTCTTTAAATGATTCATAAACTGAAGCATAACGGATATAGGCTACCTGATCTACTTTTTTAAGGCATTTCATAATTATCTGTCCAATCTGTTGAGAGGTAACTTCATTCTTTTTCAATCTTTGCAACTCTAATTCAATGGAATTCAATAATTTTTTGAATTGGTCATCAGTAATCGGTCGTTTTTCTAAAGCTTTCTTTAAACCACTAATAATTTTATCTCTTTTATAATATTCTCGACGACCATCACGTTTTACTACCATCAAATCCATGATTTCCATCTCTTCACTGGTAGAAAAACGGAAATTACATTTTAAACAACGACGTCTTCTTCTAATAGATAAACCGTCTGTAGCAATTCTAGAGTCTATTACTTGGGTATCCTTGTGATAACAGACTGGGCATTTCATAAATTCTGTGATAAAAAAACTTTTTAACGCTTTTTGTCAAGAAAGATGACTACGAATTAAAGTTTTTTGCAAACTACATATTGTGTTAAGAAGACATCGCTAACCACTATATCTTGTACATAGTATTATTATATCAAAATACCCTCTTCGGGTCAACGCATTTTTTCCCTTTATTTTTTAATTTTTTTTCCTGTTTTGCAAAAAGAAAAATAAAATATTTTTTTTCTAAAAATTTGCTGTGGATAACATCAAAAATTTATAAAAATAACCCCAAAAACGAGGTTATAATTATTAAACAAATTAAACAAACAAATATGATTAGAAAAATGGATTTAATTTCCCAGCTCAATCCTTAATATTCTGTGTAAACCTTATTTAAAACTTTTATAAAGTTTAAGATAAGCCTGAGCTGACTTTCGCCAAGAAAAATCTTGGGTCATTCCCTGAAACTGTAATTTCTGCCAAGATTTTGGATTACTAAGATAAACTTCTAGGGCTTTTTCTAAAGTCATTAAAAATTGTTTGGTAGAAAAATCGTGAAAACTAAAACCATTTTTAGAATTAACCGTATCTTTTAGTCCACCGGTTTCCCTAACTAAAGGTACAGAGCCATAACGCATAGCAAACATCTGTGTTAGTCCGCAAGGTTCAAAACGAGAAGGCACTAAAAAAATATCCGAAGCAGCATAAATACGTTGAGCTAATTGCGGATCAAACTTATATTGCAAATTAAATCTTTTAGGATATTTCTGGGCTAAATTTAATAATGTTTTTTGGTATTTCTCTTCTCCTGTACCCAAAAAAACAAATTGTGATTCAATTTCTTTTTTTCCTTTATAGTTAAGCTTTAACATCTGCTCATTTATTAATTCCAAACCTTTTTGTTCAGTAAAACGACAAATCATGGCTATAAGCGGGGCCTTACCATCTTCTTTCAAACCCACTTCTTTTTGGAGGGCTAATTTATTTATGGTCTTTTTAATTAACGTTTTAGGTGAATAATTTAAAACCAAAGATTGGTCTTTATTGGGATTAATCAAAGACTCATCAATACCATTTAAGATGCCTGATAATTTGTTCTTATACTTATTAATAAGCTTCTCCAAACCGGCGCCATATTGAGAAGTTGTAATTTCTTTAGCATAGGTCGGACTAACGGTCGTTATCTTATCAGCTGAAATAATTCCGGCGACCATAAAATTTATTTGATTATTTATAACGGCGGCGGGAATTTGTTTAGCTATAATGGCACTTAATTTTTCTTTATTAGGTAAAATTATTTTGTCTAATAAAGATAAGCTACTCACTCCTTGATAGTTCAAATTATGAATAGTGTAAACTGTTTTAAAATCATCTTGCGCTTTAAACTTTTTTTCCGTTCTATATTGCTTTAAAATACTAGGTATTAAAGCTGTGTGATAATCGTGACAATGTATTATTCTGGGCTTAAATTTCAAGAAAGGTAAAAATTCACAAACTGCCAAAGAAAAAAATAAAAAACGTTCTTCATTATTACCCCAATATACCTCTTTATTATTAAAATATTCTTTTTGTTCAATAAAATAAACTTTAACCCCTTTCGCTAAAACACCTTGCCAAAGATTAGTTTTCTTTAAACCAGAAAAATCAATATTAAGAGAGACGATTTTTTTAAGCTGATACTTTTTAACATCAACACAACCATATTTAGGCATTATTAGACGCGTTTCACAGCCTAATTCTTTTAAAGCAAAGGGCAAACTACCCAAAACATCAGCCAAACCACCAACCTTGGCGATTGGATTAAGCTCTGCTGTGGCTAAAAGAACTTTAGGAGAATTTTTTAGAAATTTATTTTTCATAAATTTAAAAGACTAAATTAATAATACTGCTTACTTTATAGCAAATATAACATCTCCTGTCATCTTTAAAGAGCTGTTCACGTTGGCTAGAGAATCTAATCGTTCCTTGCGTTTAACTAATTTTTAAAATTAACCAAACTCCTTAGTCAACCAATAATTATTTATTATTTTTTGTTTTACCTTATAAGTATTACCATGTTTAAGCAATCCTAAATAGGAGGCTAAACTAGACGGCTTCGACTTGACCCTAATTTTTTTAAGTATTCTCTTTTTTGTTTTAGTTCGTAAAATTTTATATTCAGCAAAATTAGTCCAACCTAGAAAATCTAATCCAGAAGAGATTGTTTTTAAAAATAATTTATTAGGGTGAAGCTCTAATTTTAATCGATCTGATAAAAATTGTTTTATAAAATTGATTTGTCGTTCTAACCACTTTTTGTCTTCCGATAAAAAAACGAAATCATCGGCATAGCGGATATAATATTTAACTTTAATTTTATGTTTAACAAACTGATCAAAAACATTCATATAAATATTAACGAACAACTGTGAAGTTAAATTTCCCAGGGGCAAACCCCTGTTATCTTGTCCGCTGGAAAAACTTTTAATTATTTTCTTTAACAACCATCTAATATTAATATCGGGAATAGATTCCTCTAAAATATTAATTAGAACGTCGTGATTAATACTGGCAAAAAATTTTCTGATGTCGCACTTTAAAGCCCAACAAACTTTAGTGTCGTTTCGACTTACTTTATAAAAAAAATTTTGAAATTGTTTAAGTGCTTTATGTGTCCCCTTATCTAAACGACAGGAATAACTATCGGCAATAAAAGTTCTATCAAAAAATGGATAAAGCACCCTATAAATAGCATGATGAAGCAAACGATCGCGAACACTAGCTTTGTGAATGTTTCTCGGCTTAGGATCGGAAATATTAAAAGCTTCATAGCCACCAGACTGATATCTATGATACAATAAATCATAATGGAGTGAAAAAATATTATCCATTAAATTAACGGTAAAAACCGAAACATCTAAACGCCGACGTTTGCCATTGATAAATTCTTGCCAAGCCGCCAACAAGTTTTCTAAACTAATAATTTCTTCAAATTTATGACTCAATTGGATTTTCATACCTCTAATCCTACCCCCCCCGCTAAATTTACAACTAATACCCTTATTGCAGAAAACTAAAGATCTTTATTTATTGTGGTATGGCTATTACAAATCCTTACCCAAAGAACATCGCTATACCTTAGGTGGTAAAATAGATATTTTACTAACAGAGATAATTGAAGCGGTGTCTAGCGCTTCTTTTTTAGTGCGCGAAGAAAAACAACCTTACATAAAAATGGCTATCAGAAAAACTGATGCCATAAAAATATTTCTACTCATTCTCTGGGAAACTAAATCTTTTGACAATAAAAAATATCTCGCTTTAACCGGAAAAATTAATGAAATCGGTCGCATGCTCGGTGGTTGGAACGGACAACTTACAAAACAAAACTCCCCTATTGGAAAATAGAGGAGAAATGGGGAGAGTTGCGAAATAGAGCGCCGGGTTACTAGAGTTCCAATCGTTGTTAAGCCAATTCCAGTTAACAATCACCTTATCACTGTTCTCGATAAGATAAGGAACATTAAGATTGCCGTCACTATTCTGAACGAATGTTTGAAACACCACCTGAACCACCGCCCCTTGAATACTCTTAGGACTGTATATTATTTGGCATTTTAAATGCCTTAGTGCTTCAAACCAAGTTTCTTCATTTTTTAAAATATTTTTACTCCACTCTATCTCAAGCCGTAGCCAAAGATATTCTCAAAATAAAAACATTAACTAAAACAGTGGCAAGCCTTAACCGACCACATATTTGCTCAAGTTATTTTCATTTTAACACAAAAATTTTATTTAAAAAAAGACCTTAACATTTTTGTGCTAAGGTCAAAGGATAAAGTCCAAAAAACAAAAGAATTAATTCGCTAGCTGGCGAACCAAAATCAACTTGCGAAATAGAGCGCCGGGTGACCAGAGTCCCAACCGCTGCCAAGCCAATACCAGCTAACAATCACCCCATCACCGTTCCCGACAAGACAAGGAACATTAAGACTGCCGTCACTAAACTGAACGATACTTTTCCAGCCATATACTGATTGATTGGCAAAATGTTGGCGAAAAAAAGCAATACCTTTAGCTTGAATGGCGAGTAGTTCAGCTAGTCCAAACTGATTTTTGAGCATATTATTTTCTTTCATGTGCTCATAAATCTTCTGTCCTTTTACGCCTCCAACCTCCTGTTCGGGATGTCGCCACTGTCCAACCTGGTTGATATTAAATTCACTTAGACCTATTAACTCGAGGTCTTTATGAATAACTTCTTTTACAAAGTCTGGATAAACTAGAGGGATGGTACGATCAATACGAATGATTGGATCGATTTCTGTAGAAACGGATATAGGTATTGTCCCAAAAGTTTCAATAATTTTTGCTTTTAGAATTTCTACTTTACAACCATTCCAAAAATCCAACGCTTCTTTACTTAATTTAGGAAAGTGTAGTTGAATTTTTTGAGTTAATTCTAACTCAGCTTTAGTTAAAGTCTTTTCACTACTCATAGTAAACCTCCTTTTTTGTGTAACTCCGTTCAATATATTTAAGAACTCGTCACTGTTTTTGCCATTCTCGAATCGTTATTAATTCTGCCCCAGCGAAAAATCGCTTAAAAAATAAGCATCTTTTCGCTAGAGAGAATTAAAAAAAACAAATTTTAAAGGGCTTTTTATATTAAATAATAATAACACAAAAATTTATTTTAGTCAATAAGCATGGCATCGCCATAACTAAAAAAACGATATTTTTTAGCAACCGCCTCATTATAAGATTTTTTAATAACTTTTAAGCCCCCTCCTTGGTTTTTCTGTTCAACAAAGGCACTAATAAGCATAAGTAAAGTAGATTTTGGTAAATGGAAATTAGTTATCAAGGCATCAACTAAAGTAAACTTATACCCAGGATAAATAAAAATATCAGTCCAAGCCACAAAATCGTTCAAACCTAAATTCAAATATTTAAAAACTTTTTTTTCTAAATCTGTCTTTGTAGCTTTGTCTTTAAAACCTTGCTGATTAAAAACAATTCCCTCTTTTTTTAAATATTGACCAAAAGTTTCTAGAGTTCTAGCACTAGTTGTGCCAACAGCTATTATTCTTCTATCCTCTAATTTGGCTTTTAATATTTTTTTAACATTAACTTTGCTAATTTCCAAAAACTCACTATGCATTTTATGCTCTTTAATATTAATCACTTTAACTGGCAGAAAAGTTCCTAGTCCAACGTGAAGAGTTACTTTAATAATCTCTACTCCTTTATTTTTTAACTTTTGTAATAAGGTTTTAGTAAAATGCAGGCCAGCGGTTGGTGCGGCCACAGAACCTATTTTCTGCTCATCAGCATAAATGGTTTGATAATTTTTTTTATCAGCCTTTTCAGTTTTTCCTTCTGGCCTATTAATATAGGGCGGGAGAGGAATTTCGCCAATAGTGCTAAGTAATTTTATAAAAGCGGAATAAGTGATTAATTTATTTTGTGAATTATAAAATT